>CAMEHU010000001.1 GCA_945917765.1 uncultured Lachnospiraceae bacterium
ATTAATGGTTGATGTATTAATATTTCTGCATTTGGTGTTGCAAATCTTTTTCCTTTTTCTCCTGATGCTAATAATACAGCTCCCATACTAGCTGCCATTCCTATACAGATTGTTGTTACAGGGCATTTGATATAATTCATTGTATCAACAATTCCCATACCATCTGTTATAGAACCACCTGGGCTATTGATATATAAAGATATTTCTTTATCTGGGTCCTCTGATTCTAAGAATAATAATTGTGCTATTACTAAGCTTGCAGATGTTGGATTAACATCCTCTCCTAAAAATATAATTCTGTCTTTTAATAATCTTGAAAAGATATCATAAGATCTTTCTCCTTTTGATGTTTGTTCAACTACATAAGGAACTAAACTATTTTTTTCTAACATATTTCTCCTCCTAATAATTTATTTTAAATTATATAATATCGTTCATATAATTCAAATAATAATTTATTTTTTTATATTATCATAATTATTCACAATTTTTTCTGTTATAAACATACTATATAATTATTTCCAAAATTTAACTTTTTACATTATGAATTGTATACTATAATTGGCTTTTTTTCAATACTTATTTGTAATTATTTATAATTTTGGGAACGGTTCTAAAAATCCAATTTAATAGCTACAAAATTGATAACTTTCTGTGCCAAATTGCCCCGTCCCCGTTGGCTCCGTTGGCTCTAAAAATGAAAAAATAGGGGCATCCTAAAAAGTGCCCCCATTATTTTTTGATTTAAAATTACGATAATTATTTGATTTTAGCATTGTCAACTACGAATTTAATAGCTTTTTCAACAGCCATATTTTCTTTAATGTAGTTAATTAAATTTTCATTATCTTTTAATTCTTCTGCTTTTTTACCATAATTTTCTGCCATTTCTTTTATTTTTGCGTCGATTTCTTTTTTATCTGCTTCTAATTTTTCAGCTTTAACAATAGCCTCTAAAACTAATCTACTTTTTACTGATGTTTTAGCTTGTTCTTCATATTCTTTTCTCATATCTTCTTCTGTTTTACCCATCATTTGTAGGTATTGTTTTAGATTTAATCCTTGATATGATAATCTTGTTTCAATATCTTTTAACATGTTATCGATTTCTGTTTCTACCATTCCTGATGGAATATCGATTTCTGTTGCATCACAAACAGCTTTTATAGCGTTTTCTTCTGTTTCATATTTTGCTTTAGTTGCGCTTTCTGCTTGTAATTTTTCTTTGATACTGTCTTTTAATTCTTTTAATGTTTCAAATTCACTAACATCTTTAGCAAATTCATCATCAATTTTAGGTAATTCTTTTCTTTTTATTTCATGTAATTTTACTTTGAACATAGCATCTTTTCCTGCTAATTCTGCAGAGAAATATTCTTCTGGGAATTTTACATTTATTTCTCTTTCTTCATCAACTTTCATACCGATGATTTGATCTTCAAATCCTGGAATAAATGTTTTACTTCCAATTTCTAATTCATGGTTTTCAGCTTTTCCGCCTTCAAATGCAACACCATCAACAAATCCTTCAAAATCAATAACTGCGATGTCTTTTTCTTTTACTGCACCTGTTTCAACACTGATTAATCTTGCATTTTTATTTGCCATACGGTCTAATTCAGCATTTACATCTTTTGCCATTATTTTATGTTCAACTTTTTCTAATTCAATTCCTTTATATTTTCCTAATTTAACTTCTGGTTTAGTTTGTACAATAGCTGTAAATATTAATTCTTTTCCTTTTCCGATTTGTACTATATCTATTTGTGGTTTGCTAACTACTTCTAATTTATTTTCTTCGATTTCTTTTTCAAAAATATCAGGAACTATTTCATTAAAAGTATCTTCATAAAAGATTTCAGAACCATATGTTCTTTCAACTAAAGACATAGGAGCTTTACCTTTTCTGAATCCTGGAATGTTAAAATATTTAGCTGTTTTTGCATATACTTTTTTCATTCCTGCATCAAATGTTTCAGCTGGTACATTAAATGTTAATTTTAATTCATTTGTATTTTCTGTTTTTTCTACTTTAATACTCATTTTTTACATACATCCTTTCAAATATATCTGTTTTTCTCTTTTATGTTACTTAATTAAAAGTAACTAGCTTTCTTATTATACCACATTTTTCCAATTTTGCAATAGTTTTTTTGGATTTAATAAAGCTTATGTTTTAGTTTAACAAATCTTAATGTTATAGTTTAATAAAGCTCTTGCAACTGAAAGTCTAAATAATCGGCACTAATCAAATGAAAATTGATACCACCTACTTCACCTTCAATAGCTTCTTTATGGGCATTTCCATGTAAATGTCCATAGTAACATTCTTTAATATTATATTCTTTCATAGTTCTATAAAACTCTAAAAAATTATTTCCTAGCAAATCTTTTGAAGAAATTGGTGGATAGTGCATAAATGCTATTATTTCTTTATTACTTCCAAATTGCTCTATTCCATTTTTTATTGATAATTTAAGTCTTTCATTTTCTCTATTTATCATTTTTCTATTTTCTTCGCCATCTTGTAATGCCCAACCTCTGGAACCAACTATGATTTTGTCTTCAACAAGATACGAATTATTATATAGGAAATCTATATTTTCAAAATTGTTCTCTCTAACAAATTCTCTCATTTTGCTAAGAGTTGTCCACCAATAATCATGATTTCCTTTTAATAATATTTTTTTCCCTGGCAAATCATTTAAATATTGAAAATCTAGTTTTGCATCTTCTATATATGTAGCCCATGAAAAATCGCCTGGAAGAATAACTGTGTCTTCTGGTTTTACTTTTGATAGCCAGTCTTGTTTTATTTTTTCAGGATGATTGTCCCAATTGTTTCCAAATATATCCATTGGCTTATTTACTTTAAATGATAAATGTAAGTCTGCTATTACATATATTGACATATTATCCCTCCTTTTCTTTGTTTTGATTGTTGGTATTATGTATTTATATATTGCATTATGTTCTTCTTGCATTTCTAATTACAATAACCTTCAACTAATTCTAGATAACAAATTGCCAAATTGCCCCGTCCCTATTGGCATTCTTCGCCTAATTTTAAATTAGGAATTGCATTTAAATACAAATCTGATCTTTTTCCATTTATGTAATTATAATAACCTGCACTTGCTATCATTGCTGCATTGTCTGTGCATAATATTGGTTCTGGATAATATATTTTTAATCCATGTGTTTTTTCTAATTCGTTAAATTTTTCTCTAATATATGAATTAGCTGAAACACCTCCTGCTAATGCAATTTTGTTAATATTTAGTTGTTCAGCTGCTTTTAAAACATTATCTAATAATACTTGTGTAACATTTTCTTCAAAACTTGCACATAAATCTGCTTTATTTATATCAGGATTTTTGTGATGTAAGTTTATAATTGCTGTTTTTATTCCACTAAAACTGAAATCCCAATTATCGAAATGTGTTTTTGGTAACTGAATATTTGGAGTTCCTTCTTTTGCTAACTTATCTATTTTGGGTCCTCCTGGATATCCTAATCCAACAACTCTTGCAACTTTATCAAATGCTTCTCCTATAGCATCGTCTCTTGTTTTGCCTAATATTTCAAAGTCTTCATAGCTTTTTATATGTACTAAATGTGTATGTCCTCCTGAAATAACCATGCATAAAAAAGGTGGTTGTAAATCTTTATGTGTTATGTAATTTGCTGCAATATGTCCTTGAATATGATTTGTTCCAACTAATGGGATATTTAATGTATAACTTAGTGCTTTTGCATATGATACTCCAACTAATAATGCTCCAACTAATCCGGGTCCATATGTACATGCGATATGGTCAATGTCTTCAAATGTTACTCCCGCTTCTTTTAGTGCTTGTTTTGTTACTTCTGAAATAGCTTCAACATGGTTTCTAGATGCTATTTCTGGAACAACACCTCCATATTGTTCATGTATTTTAATTTGAGAATTTATTACGTTAGAAAGTACTTCTCTACCATTTTTTACTACTGCAACAGAAGTCTCATCACAACTTGATTCAATTCCTAAAGTTAATATATCTTTCATTTTTTATTTACAAGATTTAATCTTGTGCTCCTTTCTATTTTTTATGGTTTTATTTATTGTTCTTTTTGTTGTTCTATCTATTACTCCATGTAGTACTCCATCTATTATTCTATCTATTGTTCTTTATGAAATCTTAATGCTTGTATCATTATTTTCTTATAGATATACTACAATCCAAATATCTGCAAAATGACTTCTAAATCTATACCAAAAATCTTTCCAACCAATATAAACAATCCTTTTACAACACCTTGAATACATGGAGAAATTATAAGTCCTGCAATTCCTGTAATCCATATTACCACAAAAACGATATATAATATATATTGATTTTGGTCAAACCAGTGTTGAATATTTTTAGGTAAAAATATGTTAAATATTTTTGAACCATCTAATGGTGGTAGTGGGATTAGATTGAATAAACCTAAACCTGTATTTATTAAGATTAATTCCATAATAAATACCAATATTAGCCACATCGTTCGAGTTGGTAAATTTACTAATAAGTCGAATTTCACTAAAACTGCTAATATTATAGTTGATATAATTGCTAATATGAAATTCATTAGTGGTCCTGCAAATGCTACAATTGCTTCTGCTTTTTGCATTGATATATGTCTTTTATAATTTACTGGATTTACTTGAACTGGTTTTCCCCAACCAAACCCTGCAACAATTAATAATGCAAAGCCTATTGGGTCTATATGTTTTAAAGGATTTAATGTCAAACGTCCTTGTGAACGAGGAGTGTTATCTCCTAATTTGTCTGCTGCAAATGCATGTGCAAACTCGTGAAATGTTAATGCTATTAAAATTGCTGGTAGTGTTATTAATAAAATCAATATACTATCTGTGCTTGTAAGCCTTCCGACTATATTTCTAATAACAAAAATTCCTAATATTATATATAAAATTCTTTTGTCAAAACTAAACATATTATCCTTCCTATCTTTATAAAATAACTTTTAATATTTTACCATAATTTGTAATTTTTTTCAATTATTTTGATTTATATTTTTTATTTTTAAATCGACAAAAAACGACAATTGGAACCCCGATGGATGAGGGCAATTTAGAGCAATTGAAATTATAACAAATTGCTAATAGGAACGTAGATAAATGGCAAAATATTCTGCTATTTATCTACGTTCCCATTGACAGAAATAATTTCTACCTTACTATGTTAAAGCCTTTACCCATACCTTTTAATTGATTTTCTTTGTTTGGTGTTTCTTTATTTATATCTTTTCCATTACGAAGCATATCTCCAACTTCTTTTACTTTAGAAACTCTATTTTTTATTGTTTCTATTTTTTCTATAGCCCATGTTTTTATAGTATCTATTGGTTGCAATGTTGAAGACTTTTTATTCTTATCTACTATGGCTATTCCATCTTTATCTATATATCCCTGATGTTCCATAAAATATTTCATTTTTTGTTGTTCTGAAATCTTTACATCTTTTCCAATAACTTGTGGCAGCTGATTTTCGCCTACATAAATCAATTCATTTACCTGTCTAAAATTAACATTGTAATTTTCTTTTACATAATCTATCATTTGGCTAAATCTATCTGTATGTTCAAAATCACTACCTCTGCTTATTTCTATTGCTTTTCGTGCTTTGTATAAGTTCGCCATAACCTGTTCTG
Organism: uncultured Lachnospiraceae bacterium; assembly: GCA_945917765.1. Classification (GTDB taxonomy): domain Bacteria; phylum Bacillota; class Clostridia; order TANB77; family CAG-508; genus CAG-492. The sequence goes on from CAMEHU010000001.1 coordinate 5,701, forward strand.
GCTTAGTTTCTGCATTTGGAAGGCTTGGGTCTTCGTGTTCTTTTTTATCTATTTCTATTCTGTCTTTAATGATTTTTAAAGCTTTATTTATTTCAATTGAACGTTCTTTTTTTACTTTAGATTGACCTGATAATAAATCTTTTATTTTATCTATAGTTTTTCTATTTTGTATTTTATCTGCTTCCATTTTTAGATTATTATAGTCAGTGGTATGCAATGTTAATAATGCCTGCACATTTAGTGCTTGTAATAATGCATCGTCTTGTTTGTGTGTGTACTGTTCATACATTTTATTATAATCTTTACATGAATCAACAGAGTCTTGATAAAATTGGTGTGCTGCTATATTTAAATTGTCTAAATTTTGCTCATTTTTTATCATTTTTTTCAAATCATTTTCGCCAAAATTTTTATTACATTCATTTGTTAAGCTTGTTTGAGTTTGTACTAATTCGTCAAAATTGCTTTCATATTCATATGTTTTAACTCCAAAATCTTCAGCTTTTTGTTTAATAGCTTGTCCCTTTTGTTGCATTTTTTGTATATATGCTGATGTTTTTTCTTCATTATTTATTCCATCTTTAAATGATTTCCTTATCATCATTTCTGTAATTTCGTTGCTGTGTTCTTTAAAATAATTACCTATTTCTTCATTGGAACTACTTTTTCCAGCTATTTCTCTTTTTTTTAGCATTTCCATTATTTCGTCACCATATTGTTCAAAGTACTTTTTCATTTGTTCTCCATCCATAATATATATTCACTCCTTAATCATTTGTTTTTTATCTAATTTAATTTTAACATAACTAAAAATAAATTACTATATAAAAATCAAAAAATCGAATAATGAGAGAAGCCCTACAAGTATTTGTTTAATACTTGTAGGGCTCCTCTCATTTCTCATTATTAATTATTCTTTAATGTATCATAAAAACTATTCTTATATTCTTTGATTTTTTCAACCTACGCTAAAGGTTTCATTGTTGGGAATAATAACACATCTCTAATAGATGCTGAATCTGTTAATAACATTATCATTCTGTCGATTCCAATTCCCAGTCCACCTGTTGGAGGCATACCATATTCTAATGCTTGAACATAGTCTTCATCCATCATTCCAGCTTCTTCATCTCCTGCTTCTCTTGCTTCAACTTGTTTTTTGAATCTTTCATATTGGTCAATTGGGTCATTTAATTCTGAGAATGCATTTCCATATTCACGACCACCAATGAATAGCTCAAATCTTTCAGTCATTCTTGGATCAGCTGCTTTTCTTTTTGCTAGTGGAGAAATTTCTACAGGATATTCATATACAAATGTTGGTTGAATTAATGTTTCTTCAACATATTCTTCAAAGAACAAGCTAATTACATCTCCTCTTGTTTCTTTTGTTGGGTCTGGTATTACGATGTTTCTTTCTTTTGCTAATGCTACAGCCTCTTCATCTGTATTAATTGTGTTGAAATCTATTCCTGTAACTTCTTTTATAGCATCTACCATTGTAATTCTTTTCCATGATGGTGTTAAATCTATATCTTGACCTTGGTATGTAATTTTAGTTGTTCCTAAAACTTCCTCAGCACATCTTGAGAATAATTCTTCTGTTATGTCCATCATATCATTGAAATCCATATATGCTGCATATAATTCCATTGTTGTAAACTCAGGATTGTGTTTAATGTCCATTCCTTCATTTCTAAATAATCTACCAATTTCAAATACTCTATCAAATCCACCAACTATTAATCTTTTTAGATATAATTCTGGTGCTACTCTTAAATACATATCTAAATCTAATGTATTGTGATGAGTGATAAATGGTCTAGCATTTGCTCCACCCATAATTGTGTTTAATATAGGTGTTTCAACTTCTAGGAAACCTTTTTCATCTAATATTTTACGAATCTCTTTTATTATTTTACTTCTTATTTCAAAGCTTTTCTTTACTTCTGGATTTACTATTAAATCAACATATCTTTGTCTGTATCTTAAATCTGGATCTTTTAAACCATGGAATTTTTCTGGTAATGGTCTTAATGATTTAGATAATAAAGTTACTTCTTTAGCATGTACAGAAATCTCTTCAGTTCTTGTTTTAAATACAAAACCTGTAATACCTATAAAATCTCCTATATCATAAGTTTTAAATGCTTTATAGCTTTCTTCTCCTAAATCATTTATGCTTACATAACTTTGAATTCTTTCATCGCAGTCTTGTATTGTACAGAATGATGCTTTTCCCATTATTCTTTTTGCAATTATTCTACCAGCTACTGTTACTGTTTTTTCTTCAAATTTCTCATAATTTGATTTTATTTCACCAGCTGTATTTGTTCTATCAAATTTTGTTATTTCATAAGGATTTTTTCCTTGTTCTTGTAGTTCTGTTAATTTTTCTCTTCTAACCTTCATTAATTGATTTAAATCGATTTCTTGTTCTTCAACATTGTTTACTTCATTTTCACTCATAAACCATTCCTCCTTTTAAATTTTCATAAGCTTTCAATATTATATATTAAAATGCCTTAAAAGTAAATAGTTTTGAATGCTTTTGTTAATTCTTTTTAGTAATTTTTCACTATATTTTCATTATTCTAACACGCTTTTCTTAATTCTTTTGCATGATTAATTGAACTACTTGTTATGTCACCACTAGATATTCTTGCAATTTCATTTATTACTTCTTTTTCGTTAAGTAGTTTTATATCTGTTACTGTTTTTTGGTCTTTAACTTTTTTGCTTATAAAATAATTGAAATCTCCTTTGGCAGCAATACTTGGTTGATGTGTAACACATAGTACTTGATGTGATTTAGAAATTATTTTAATTTTTTCACCAACTGCTTTTGCTGCTTTACCACTTATTCCTGTGTCAATTTCATCAAATATAAGTACTGGTACTTTGTCAGAATCAGCTAAAACTGTTTTTATTGCTAACATTATTCTTGAAATTTCTCCACCAGAAGCTATTTTTACTAATGGTTTTGCATCATCACCTATATTTGTTGAAATCAAAAATTCAATGTTATTTAATCCGTTTTCTGTAAATTTTTTATTACTATCAAATTCTTTAAAAATAGAAAATTTTGCATTAGGCATTTCCAAATCTACAAGTTGCTCATTAATTTGCTTACATAGTGCCTCTCCATATCTTTCACGAAGCTTATCCATTTTAGAACTTAAAATAAACATTTTGCCTTCTAATATTTCCAATTGTTTTTTTAATTCATTATTTCTCTCTTCAGAATTTTCAATATAATATATTTCCTCTTCGATTTTATTTTTATATTCTAATATTTCTTCAACACTATTACCATATTTTTTCTTCAAAGAATATATTAAATCCAATCTTTTTTCTACATTATTTCTTTTTTCTTCATCGAAAATCATTTCATTATTCATATCTGAAACGTCTCTTGATAATTCTTGTATTTCATAATATATATTTTTTAATTCTATTAATTTATTTTTATACTTTTCATCTAAATCTTCTATTTTTTCAAAGCATCTAATAGAATTATTAATTGCTTCTATAGCATTGTTTCCAAGGTTTTGCTCTATCTCAATTAAATTTGTATATATTTTTTCGGAGTTTTTCATTATTTTATGATAATTATATAATTCTTCTTCTTCGCCTTTTTTTAGATTAGCCTCTTCAATTTCATTTAACTGATATTTTAATAAATCTAATTTTCGTTGTTTTTCTTTTTCATCGCCATAATTATTTTTTAATTCTTTTTTTATTTGATTATAATCATTGTACTGTTCTATATATTCTGTTTTTAAGGTTAAGATTTCATTACCAATAAAATTATCTAAATATTTAATATGCTCCTGTTTTTTCATTAATACTTGATTATCATTCTGTCCATGTATATCTATCACATTACTCATAAATTCTTTTAATTCACTTACAGTAACAAGTCTTCCATTAATTTTACAAGTATTTCTTCCATTGTCATATATTTCCCTTGATACAACTACATTTCCATCTATTGTATTTTGTTGTTTTGGTAAAAATAAATTTAATTCAACAAAAGAATGATTTTCCCCTTTTCTTATCATTTCTTTTGAAAACCTGTCTCCTGAAATTATTCCTAATGAATCAATTATTAATGTTTTTCCTGCCCCAGTTTCACCTGTTAAAACATTAAATCCATTATTAAAATCAACTGTTAAATCCTCAATAATTCCAATATTTTTTATATGCATTGTGCAAATCATATGCAAACCTCCTTTTGTCGAACTTATGTTTTTATTTTACTCTCATTTTTTTCAAATGTCAACAGGTTTCACCCAAAAAGTTTTTGACAAATTCCGACACCAAATTCCTGTCTTTTGAGTAGCCCAAATCTAAGAATTATGTAGATTAAAAAAATATATTAATACGCAGTAAGCGCGCAGTTTGGCGCCCCCACCTATCGTCTTCCAAACAAGCTCCAACGCCAGCAAACGAACGGAGTATTAATGATATTTTTAAATCTACATAATTCTTAGATTTGGGTGGCTTACTTGATTTTCGGTAGTTGTCTCCAAAAGCATTCATGGCTTTGCCAAATTGCCCCGTCCCCATTGGCATAAAAAAACCGTATTTGCAAATACTATAAAAAAAGAAAGCGAGGTAATTATTTATGTATAATTTTAGAACAGACATGGCTGATGAAAGAAAAGATATTTACAAAAAAGCAAACAATCTTGACCAAATCCCTGGTATAGAAACTTCAGAAAATATAATAAGTGAAAATCTTAAAACTAATATTGTAAAAATTATTAACCAAGATGGTGAAAAAGCTATTGGAAAACCTATTGGAACTTATGTAACAATTGATATTAAAAATTTAAAATTAGCAACTGATGAAAATATTGAAAATGCTTCCAATGTAGTAAAAGACGAGCTAAAAAAAATAATTGATTCTCATTGTGAACCACAAGATGAAATTCTTGTAGTTGGTTTAGGAAATCAATTTGTAACACCAGATTCCCTTGGTCCAAAGGTAGTTTCCGAAATTGATGTTACAAAACATTTTTTGAAATATACTCCACAATTTGTTGAAGAAGGTACTCGTTCAGTTTGTGCAATTGCACCAGGAGTTTTGGGCACAACAGGAATTGAAACTTCAGAAATAATTAAAGGAATTGTTAATAATATAAAGCCAAAAATGTTAATAGTTATAGATAGTTTAGCTTCTAAGAGTATCGAAAGAATAAGCAGTACTGTACAAATCTCAGATACTGGAATTGTTCCTGGTGGTGGTGTAGGTAATGCTCGTGAAGAATTAAGCGAGAAAACTATTGGTATTCCAGTGATTGCTATAGGTGTTCCAATGGTTGTAGAATCAGCTGTTTTAGTAAATGATTGTTTAGATTTATTTATCGGAAAATTACAAGACGAAGCTAAATCTAATGATTATTTAAATGATTTAAAAGAACAGGACAATTATGAGGAGATTAAAGATAGTTTAAATCCTACAGGTTATAATATGATTGTTACTCCTAAAGAGATTGATGATTTAATCGAAAATATGAAGGATGTTGTTGCAAGAGCTATCAATTTTTCAGTTTAATAAAAAACGTATCAGCTAAAACAACTGATACGTTTTTATTTTGGTGACCCGTACGGGAATCGAACCCATGATTCGGCCTTGAGAGGGCCGCGTCTTAACCGCTTGACCAACGGGCCATTTTTTGCTACTCTATAGTTATAACATATTTTGCACAAATTAGTCAATGGTTACATACACATTTTTAAAATTTCTTTTAACCTTTCATCTTTTTTTGTAAGATATAAAAAACCAATTAATCCCTCAAATGCTGTTGAATACATATAATCAGCAGGATCAGCATTCTTAGGCAAATGATGATTTTCAGCATTTCTAGCACGTCTTACTATTTCTTTTTCTTCATCAGTTAATTCTGGTTCTATTCTTTTTAATATATCTGCTTGCGCTTTAGCTTTTACATATTTTATTGATTCTATATGTAATTTATGAGGTTTTAATTTTGTATTATTTACTAAATTTGTTCTTATGTATAATTCATATACTGCATCTCCAACATATGCCCATGTTAATGGTGATAACATGTTTATATCCATTTCATTTTTTTCTCTATCAATTAATTCCATCTTTTTTTCTCCTTTTGCACATTTTTTATCTTGTTACGTTAAGAGATGTGTCCCCAGTTGTGCATTTTGCACAGCAGGGACGCGTCCCCAACTGTGCAATTATATTTTTTCGATTGTTATTTTTCCAATCTTTCCGCTTCTAAATTCATCTAATATTATTCCAGAAACCTTCTCATAGTCTATTCTACCACCAGATAAAATAGCTCCTCTTTTCTTAGCAATATCCTCCATAATCGCAACAACTTTCATATTTTCTTCTTCATCAGAATTTAATATTTCTTTTACAATATTTTCATCTAGTTTATATCTATCAATTATATTTTGTAAATATTCTTTAACTAAGAAACTAAGTAATTGATATGCTATTTCAGTTTTTTCTAATATGTCATCTTTTATAGAGCCAGTAAAAGCTAGATGTAGCCCTACTTCTTCAGATTCGAATTTTGGCCATAATACACCTGGTGTATCCATTAATTCTATTCCTTCATCAATTCTTATCCATTGTTTTTGCCTTGTTACACCTGGCTTATTTCCAACTTGTGCTGTGTTTTTCTTTGTTATTCTATTTATAAATGATGATTTTCCAACATTAGGAATTCCTAAAATCATTATTCTAACTGATTTTCCAATTCTTCCTTTATCAGCAAATTTTTCTTGAGTTTCTTTTGCAACTTCTTTAACAGCTCTTATAACTTCTGTTACGCCTTTTCCATTATTAGCATCTGTAATAACTGCTGGAATTCCTTTACTTGCAAAGTATTTTACCCATTTTTTTGTCTCAATTTCATCTGCTAAATCTGTTTTATTTAGTACTACTACTTTTTTCTTGTTTTTTGTATATCCTTTTACATCAGGGTTTTGGCTTGATAGTGGTATTCTTGCATCTAGGATTTCTACTACTACATCTATTAATTTCAAATCTTCTATAATTTGCTTTTTAGTTTTGGCCATGTGACCCGGGTACCAGTTTATATTTATTTTACTTTCTTCCATCTATATCACTTCCTTTTTATCTTCTTTAATCTAAATATATTATTAATATCTTGTTGATGAATACACCTTTCTTACTGAATTAACCCTTTTTTTCCAGATTCAAAATATGTTATACCATACTTATATATCGTTAATATAATCGTTCTTAATGCTTCATCAATATCATCTTTACATTTAATATTATAATTGTACATTTCATTATAAATTGTTAAATTATATCCTTTATCTGTTTTAACTAATCCTTCTAAATCAAACTCTCCAACTCCTTCGGAACCTATTTCATATTCTTTTCCATCAATTTCAAGAGTAGGTATATATTTCCAAGTTAAAAATCCTATTTTATGTTTCTTTTCATAAATTGTACCATATTCATTATTATTTGACATTATTTTATAAAATCTAGAATGTCCTTTAATAACTTTTATATGATGTTGCATAGTTATCTTTTTATCTTTAAATTCTATTAGTATCTCTGGATTAAAAGAGTTAAGCTTTCCTTTTACAGCTATTTTTCCTAAAATATTTTCGTTTTCAATTATTTCAAATTCGGCAACAAATAACTCTTTTGATTTTTGTTTTATATTAAACTCCATATATTTTACTCCATTTAATTAAATTTTTTTACATTTTAACACAAAAATACATATTTTTCAACACACAAAAAATTCCCAAGAATATTAAAAAAAAACTCTTGGGAATTATAAATTGTTATTTAGTATACATTTAGCAATGAAAATGTCTTACAAATATTGCATTCTTTACAAATCATAATTCTATTTTCAAATATCATTTTCAAAGTTTCTATAAACTCATCTTCATCAACCAATAAATGCAATATAATTTTTTTAGGCAATAGATTTAGTAATGTATTTAAACAATAATCTTTTGAAGAAAAAGTTATATCTGACAGATATTTTGGTCTTTCAAATTGATTATCATATACTAAAATATTTTGTTGTTCATCTAATACTATTGGTTCATTATTTGAATAAATTACATGAATTGTATCTGTTCTATTTTTTTGAGAATGTATATATCCTCTAAGCAATTCAATAAATTCTTTATATTCCTTATCTATAATATATTTATTTACTGCAATATCAACGCATTCCTCAACCAAAGAATTGTATTCAAATAATCTAAAATTAACAAAACCATCTAATATAAAAAATTTATGTTCTGAAATATAATTAACTAAACAATCAAAAATTTTTTCTTTTCTTAACTTAAATTCATTGCTTTCTGCATCATCTAGTAGTTCATAGCAATTATTATATATTGTATTTTTTTCTCTTGGTTCAAAGTAAAAGAAATCGCAATTTACCACTCTTTTAACAATTTTTTTCTCATAAAATTTCACAATACAGTTCATTAAGATATTTGATAGTTCATATATAAACTTTTTTTCATTCTCTCCAGTATAATGTACTATTACATTTTTATAAAGTTTAAAACTATTCTGGGATACATATACATTTTCAGAATTCAAATTGCTTATTTCTGATAGTAGATAATTTAGTATTTTGTCATTATTATTTTTAATACAAAATGATTTCATTACAAAATTCCCCTTTCTAACATATGTATATTATCTACTAAAATTTGGTTAGATATACATATATTATTCAAGGAATCATGATTTTGAAAGTTGTACTTTAGCTATATTTTAAACAGATATTATTTTTTGTTCTTATTACTTTATTATTTAAATAATGTAATTTATTATTATCATCAATATTAAACTTTAAACTATAACTACATAATTTTTGATTTTTCACTTTAAATTTCTTGTTAATATTATTCACACCATATTTTCCATCTCCTAAAATTGGATAACCAATATAAGCCAAATGAGCTCTAATTTGGTGTGTTCTACCAGTATGCAATTCAACATCTAATGTTGCCAAGTTGTTTTCATAATCTTTTTCTACAATTTTATATGATGTTATGATTTTTCTATACCCAGTTTTTTGTGTATCAGAAATATATACCATAGATTTTTTGTTGTCTTTAAACAAGTATGCTTCTAGAACTTTTTGCTCTTGTTTAGGTATTCCAACTACCACGCATCTATAATGCTTTTCTATTTTTTGATTTTTGAACATCTCTAATAAAATCTCTAAACTCTCTTCATTTTTTGCAAAAAGAACCAACCCTATCGTATTTCTATCTAATCTATGACAAGGCTTTATAAATTGGTTTTTATAAAGATTTTGTGCATATTTTTCTAAAGAATTTTCGCCAGTAACCTCTATATTAGCCGGTTTATCAAAAACAACAATATTCTCATCTTCATAAACAATATTTATCTCTGAAACTTCATTTTTTTTATATAATAATTCATCAACTATATATACCTTTATTTCATCTCCTTCATATATAGTCTTATTTTCAGAAACTCTTACATCATTTATTCTAATATCTTTTTTTCTTAAAGCTTTATTAAAACTATTATTAGTTAAGCCATCAAAATTATCAAATAAAAAATTGCTTAACTTTTTATTATTATATTTTTTACTTACTATTAAATTTTTCATACAAACATTATACACTATTTTTAATCAAAAATCCACTCTAACTTTACACTCACTTATAACACCTAGATTAGCCAAATTGCCCCGTCCCCATTGGCCAGTTTAAATCAAGTTAATTCGAATCAAATTATTATATTAGTGCTGAAAATGTTGAAATCTAAAGGAAACCCCAGCCAAAAAAACTCATACTCCCATTGGCTTTAACTTGTATGAAACAAAAAAATATGCTATAATATAATCAATATCTCTAAGGAGGGAAAAAATGGAAAATAAAAAATTAATCACCATCTTAGTTCCAGCATATAATGAACAAGATGTTTTAAGCATGCTATATGATAGACTAAAAAAATTAATGGATTCAACAAGCAATTATGATTTTGAAGTTTTATTTATAAATGATGGAAGCCAAGATGATACTTTAAAAATAATTAAAGATTTAAGAAAAAACGATAAAAGAATATGCTATCTTAACCTATCAAGAAATTTTGGTAAAGAAACAGCAATGATTGCTGGTCTTGATTATGCAAAAGGTGATGCAGTTATTATAATTGATGCTGATTTGCAAGATCCACCAGAATTAATTCCTGAAATGATAAAATATTGGGAACAAGGATATGATGATATCTATGCTAAAAGGAAGTCTAGAAAAGGTGAAACATGGCTAAAAAAATTCACTTCAAAGATGTATTATAAAACATTGCAAAGTGTTACAAAAATAGAAATACAAAAAGATACTGGTGATTTTAGACTTTTGGATAGAAGATGTGTTGAAGCTTTAAAGCTAATTCGTGAATCACAAAGATATACAAAAGGATTATTTAGTTGGATTGGATATAATAAAAAAGAATTATTATATGATAGAGATCCTCGAGCTGCAGGTAAAACAAAATGGAATTATAAAAAATTAATAGATTTATCAATTGATGGTATAACTTCATTTACTACTGCTCCATTAAGATGGTCAGCAATAATTGGGGTTTTAGTATCTCTTGCAGGATTTATATATATGATGTTCATAATTATTAAAACTCTTGCTCTAGGAGTAGATATACCTGGATATGCTTCAACAATGGTTGTAATTTTATTCTTAGGCGGAATTCAATTAATATTTTTAGGAGTTATTGGAGAATATTTAGGTAGAGCTTTTTACGAAACGAAACATAGACCTATTTATTTTGTTGATACATATAACGAGGAAAAAGAAACAAATATAAGAAAAAAAGATGATATGTTTTCACTATAAATTTAAGCTTTTTTAATTTTTTAGGGACACCCTTTGAAAGCATCTTAAACGATGTGTTCGCAAGGTGTCCTTAAAATTTTTTAAAATTTATTTCAAATATATCTCGAAAAATATACTAAAAATCATCTTTACTTTTAAATCCCATCTATCCCGCCATCTAAATTATAAACATTATTATATCCCATTTTAATTAATTTTTTTACTGCTTTTTTACTTCTGCCTCCATATTCACAATACACAATAATAACTGTATTTTTATTATTAATTTTTTTCTTAATTAACGCCTCTGAAAAGTCCTGTACTGGAATATTTATAGCCCCATTTAAATGATTGTATTGAAATTCATCTTTTGTTCTTACATCGATTAACACTATATTAGAATTATTATTTAACATTTTTTGCAAAGTATCATAATTTATATCATTATAACATGTCCTCATAAATCTATTTTGTAATTTATAAATTATTTTTTTCACATATATTCCCTCCTTTTATTTTTTATTTTGAATTTTATAAAACAACAAAAAAAGACATTATAATATATAATATTCATAATGTCTTTTTTGTTGTTTATTATTTCATAAACTTTTTTGTATATATTTTTTTATTATTTTAATATACTTTTTTATATTTTTATTTAAAAATTATTTTTGTTTTTCAACACTTATTTGTTTTTCAAACATATATGTCAAAACTGTTAACATAGCAATATAAATTACTAATGCTCCTGGCATTAATAAACTATTTACTTGGAATCTTGTTATAGCTATTAATGAAAAATATAGTAATTCTGCCATTAAAGTTAAAATAATAGTTTGGCAAAGTACTTTTGCAACACCAATATTTCTATATCTAATAATCATATATATTAAAACTAATCCTGTTATTACTAGAATTGGTATTAAATATGGTTTAATCATATCTATAACTTTCATTTTTGGAACACTGCTTACAGTTATATTTTCAGCTGTGTTATCTAATCCATATTTTTCATTTAATTTTGTATTTAAAGTATTTTTTTGTTCATCAGTAACATCACCTTTAACTTTTATAATAACATTATCATTAAATGCTCCTGATTTTTGTATTTCTACTTTTGCATTTGGTAATGCTTCTTTAGTAATTCCTTCTATATCGCTTATATTAAACTCTTTTCCTATACTTATTTCCATTAAATTGTATGAATTATAATTTTTATCTAATTCAAAACCTAGTGTAGCAATAATAATTAATCCTACTAAAATTATAAATGCCAATATTAATGTAATTTTATTTTTCATATCAAATCCCTCTTTCAATTTATTTATTTTTTGCCTTTGTGAAAATAGCTCTTGTTATAATATTGTTAAATAATTCAAATGTAAATAATCCCCAGAATGTTACCATTCCAAAATTTGATAATTCTTGAATATTTCCAAAAGGAATTATTGCTGAATTTTTTAATGCTGGAACTACAGCTGAACATATTCCAAAGATAAATAATGGAACTAATATTTTTGTAAATTCAACTGTTTTTTCATTAAATACTTTTGAGCTTATTTTTTTGTCATCTAACAATTTTATTAAATAAATAAATTGTAAAATCATAATACCTACTAAAGCAGAAATTGTTGCAATTGAAATTTGAACTTTTGTAATTCTTAACATTAATAATGCAAATGCACCAAATCCTAAAACACATAATTCTGCAAATAATCCGTTTAATTTGAATTTATAAATTAAGTATATTAACATTGCTATTGAAATCACTGCAAATACACTGATTATACCATATTTGTTTACATTTGAGTGAATGTCTTTAGTCTTATATTTTATAGTATATTCTATTGGTAAATTTTCTGTTTCAATTAACATTTTTCTACTATTAATTGCATTTAATGATTGATCCAAAGTTTTTGCATCAGTTGTGTAGCTACCATATAATTGTAGTGTTCCATTTACAGCTGATTGTAAGAATTCTGTTTCTGTTAAACTTACTATTGCATTTCCATCAATTGAAATTACAATATTATTTTCTTTTGGATTACCATTTTCATCTGCTTGTACAACATAATTATTCTTAATTTCTTTAAATTTATTTATTGCTTCTTTACTAAATTCTACATTTATTTTTACATTTGAACCAGCACCATAACTTACATAAGTATCATCAATTGATGTTTCAAATTTTTTAATACTTTTTTGATCACCTATTACTTCATTTGTTTCTGTAATTTTTATTTCAGTTTTTCCTGTTTCAAACACGCTTTGTAATATATTTGAATCAATGTTTTCAGGTACTTCTACAACTATACTTCCTGTTTTTTCATCAAGTCTTACTTCAAATTGTGTAACACCAGCTAATTTTAATCTTTTTTCAATTATTTTTTTTGATTTTTTATAATTATCTACTGTATAGATATTTTGAGCTTGTCCATTTTCAGATTCATTTTTATTTTCTTCAGTAGCATTTGCCTCTGTAGCTTCTGTTTCAGTTGAATTTTCTGTATTTTCAGCATTTGCTATATTTTGTGAATCTTCTGATATCTCATTATTTTCTGTTTGCTCTGTTTCACTACCTTCAGTATTGTTCTCTTCTGTTTTATTTTCTGAAGAAGCTTCATCTGGCTTGTTTACATCTAGTTTTATAATAGTACTATCTTGTAATCCTGCACCTAAAACATAATCTGGTAACCAGTTTTTCATAACATTTTTGTCTTTCACATAAATTCCACCTAAAGACACTAAACATACTAATATTATAACTAATATTGCTAAAATTGATTTTAAAGAACCTTCTTTTTTCACTTTTATTCCTCCTATTTTAAAGTAATTTTGTATCATTGATAATTAATTCAAACCAAATATTTAAAAATTTTGCTGCATGTTTACTCATCATAGTTCTATCCATAAAAATTTCAAAATAATCTAATACTGGTGAAATATTAGTATCAATAGTTAAATCCAATATTACTTTTCTGTTTTCTTTTGATATTGTAAAATTTGAATTTGTTACAGCATAATTAACTTTATCATGTTTATCAAATGTTGATAAATTAGTATTTACAACTCTGTCCCTATGAACATCAGACTTATCAGCTAAAATTAACGCAGCAGATATATCACTAACAGCTGTACCGGTTTTTTCATCATGATTTCCAATTGCCATCATAATATCTGTTCTTTCTTTTGCATCCATTCCCATGTCTTTTAAGATTTGATATGCAAGGATTGCTCCTGAATGTGCATGGTCAGTTCTATTTACACAATTTCCTATATCATGTAAAAAGCCTGCAATTCTAGCTAATTCTACTCTTCTTTCATCAAATCCTAATGTTTCTAGCAGTTCTCCTGCTCTTTTTGAAACAATTCCGATATGTCTAAATGAATGTTCTGTGTAGCCTAATGCATTTAGTTCCTCTTGCGACCCTAAAATTAATTGCTGTACTTCTGGATTTTTTTTAACGTCTTCTAATGTTATCATATCATTCCTCCAATTACTTTTAAATTTTATATTAAATTTTTAAAAATATCAACTATTTTTGTAAAATAATTTATAAATTTTGCAAGTGTTTTATACTTTTATTTTTCAAATCGTCAAAACAGCAGAATTATGTGAATTTCAAAGAGGTTTAATTATTTATTATTTTCCTATATTTACACCTATTATTCCGCCAAATCCTCCAAGTATCATTCCTATTATTATCATTATTATTGAACTTAAGTTAAAACTAAAACCACAAAACGCAATACTTGATAATATATATATGCTTATAAAATATAAACCTCCTACTAAAATTCCATTTATAATTCCATTTTTCTTGATTTTTAAGCAACTAATAGAACTTCCTATTAAAATGCTTATTCCTGTTATTGTTATAATTACAGGCTTTATAGTGTTTTCTCCAATAGATGAATTTACTAATATAACAGCATATAATAAAATGCATATAATACTCAATACTAAACTGATAATAAATCCTTTTGCAACAACATATAAATTACTATTTTTATTAATTTTCCCAACATTATTCATAATAATTCTTAATCCTCCTTGTTTTTTATTAAATAATATTGTGATTTTTTTTATTTAGAACAAAAAAACTATTATAATTTTTTCATTATAATAGTTTTTATTATCATTTAGATATTATTCTTCAATTGCTTGTTTTGTTTTATTTTCTAGCTCTTGTCTTATTTCTTCTTCTGTTTTAACATTAGCTTGTTGCGCATTATTCTCATTTGTTTTATTTTCATTTGACTGTGTGTTAATTGTAATAACTTCTTCTTGTTCTGATTGGTTATTGTTTAATGAATTATTATTTTCTGTGGCATTATTGTTATTATTGTTGCTTTCTATAGTATTCTCTTGATTATTTTGCAAATTATTTTCTGATTCACTCTCTACATTAGTTTTTTTTAATTGTTCATTTTCAACAGGTTCTTCTTCTTCAGCAACCTCTTGACTTAATTCAGAATTTTCTTCATTGTTATCAAATTGAATTGCTTCATTTGTGTATTGTTTTTTTAAATCTTTAATAGCATTTAATACGTTAAATTTCTTTTCTGTTGTTAACATTAAATATTCTTCTTTACCATCTTCAATTTCTTTATAAACTCTTATTAAAACATTTCCAACAATTGATTTTCCTGTTTTGCTTATTATACTGTAGTTTTCGCCACTTTTCATAACAATTGCATTTTCTTCTGGAATAATAAATACGTTACTATTTGAATTTGTTTCAGTACATCCAAAATCTGAATATTGTAATTCAATAACAGTTTGACCATTTAAATTAACGAATCCACATAATCCATCTTTTGTTACTGGTATTAAACTATCAAATATAATATATTGATTTTTTAAATCATTATTTAAAAACTTAGTTGCATCAATTCCGATTTTGTCATATACAGTTGGAAGAATTACATCCCCATCTTTATTTACAATTCCATATTTTATAACATCTTTAGTTGCTGATCTATCTTCAGCCTTTTGTGTTTCTCCAACAATATATAGGTCATTTCCCATTGGCATTAAAATTTCATATTGTGGTAAAATTAATGTTTTTGCATTATAATTTCCATCTTTTACATCTAGCTGAACTATACCTTGTCCATTTTCTGTTTGTACAACTAATTGATTATATTTTTCAACATATTTTATATCTGTGTATTTAGTTGTTATTAATGGTGTTGTTGAAACTGTTGTTACTTTTGTTTTTTTATCTGTAGATGCAGAAATTTTTGAAACACCTAATCTATCGTTTTGGTCTTGAACAACTACTAAACCATATTTTAGCATTTTCATATTTGAATAATGCTCTGTCTCCCATACTACAGATTTATCTGGCACAAAAGTTTTTGATTCATCTTGATTATAGTAACTTTCTAAATATCCAATTGAATTTAAATTATATTTATTATTTGCATTTGAATAGTTAATGTTTAGTCCTAATTGAACAGCATCTATTGGCATATACATTTTTCCATTTTCTTTTATAACAGGTTTATCTAAAGTATAAAATTCAATTTCATTTGTTTCTTCTAAAATCTTATATACTTCTTTTGAATCAACCTCAAAAAATGTACTTTCTCTACCATTTGTTACATAACAATTTCTGTCATCTTCAGCATCTTTGTTTCCGCTTTTATATGTATATGAATCATTCATAATTTTAGTTAAATCTTCAATCGCAATGTACGTTGTGTCATCTTTATTAATTAAATAACTTGATGTAGAATATCTCTTTGAGTTTACAGTTAAACTAATTTTGTTTTTATTTAATGTAGTAACAATTGCTAATAATGCTACAATAATAAGAATTAGAACAACTAGTGCAACTCCACCAGCCACAAAAATCCTTTTATTTCCACTATTACTTTTATAACCATCATTTAATAAGCTCATTTTAGCCCCTCCTATTCTTCTGTATAACCATATTTTTTATAAAAATCTTTTCTGAAATTTAATAGGTTATCATTCTCTATTTCTATTCTAACCTTTTCCATTAATTTAGTCAAGAATTTTAAGTTATGAATTGTTAATAATCTTACACCTAAAATTTCATTTGCTTTAATTAAATGACGAATATATGCTCTTGTATAGTTTTTGCATGTATAACAGTCACATTCTGGATCTAATGGAGTAAAATCTCTTTCATAAGTTGCATTTCTTACAACAACTTTTCCATTCCATGTCATTGCAGTTCCATTTCTTGCAATTCTTGTAGGTAAAACACAATCACACATATCTATTCCAGCAATTGCAGCTTCAATTAAATAATCTGGAGTTCCTACTCCCATCAAATATCTAGGTTTATTTTCAGGCATTTTTGGAGCTGTATATCTTAAAATATCCAAAAATTCTTCTTTAGTTTCACCTACACTAATTCCACCAATTGCATATCCTGGTAAATCTAAAGCAACTAAATCTTCTAAACTTTTATCTCTTAAATCCTTGAAAAATCCACCTTGAATTATACCAAATAATGATTGCTCATCAATATTTTTGTGGGAATCCTTACATCTTTTAGCCCACCTTGTTGTTCTTTCCATAGACTGTTTTGTGTATTCATATGTCGCGCCATGTTCAACACATTCATCAAATGCCATTATTATATCTGCACCCAAATCTTCTTCAATTTCCATTACTTTTTCAGGAGTAAATAAATGCTTACTTCCATCTAAGTGTGATTTAAATTCAACACCTTCTTCACTAATAGTACGTAAATCTCCTAAGCTAAAAACTTGAAAACCTCCACTATCAGTTAAAATAGGCCTATCCCATTTCATAAAATTATGAAGCTTTCCAGCTTCTCTTACTAATTTACTACCTGGTCTTAGATACAAATGATATGTATTTGACAATATAATTTGAGCATCAATTTCTTTTAATTCCTCAGGTGTCATTGATTTAACAGTTGCCTGAGTTCCAACTGGCATAAATACAGGAGTTTGAATATCTCCATGTGGTGTATGAATAACACCTCTTCTTGCTCCTGTTGATTTATCTATATGTAGTAATTCATATGTTACTGCATGTTTTTGTTCCATTTTTTCCTCCTTCTGCACAATTGGGGACGCGTCCCTGCTGTGCATTTTGCACAATTGGGGACACATCAGTATGATGATATGTCCCAAACTGTGCACAATGCGCAGTTGGGACGCGTCCCCAATTGTGCTAATAAATAAACATTGCATCTCCAAAACTAAAAAATCTATATCTTTCTTTCACTGCTTCTTCATATGCGCTCATAACAAAATCTTTTCCTGCTAATGTTGAAACTAGCATTATTAAAGTTGATTCTGGTAAATGAAAATTTGTGATTAAGCAATCTATACATTTGAATTTATAACCTGGATAAATAAAAATACTTGTATCTCCTTCAACTTCTTTTACAAATCCATTTTCATCTGCCACTGATTCTAGTACCCTACATGATGTTGTCCCAACTGATATGATTCTACCGCCATTTTTTCTGGCATTATTGATTTTATCAGCATCTTCTTGTTTTATGTAATAATGCTCAGAATGCATATCATGGTCTTCTATGTTTTCTACTTTTACAGGTCTGAAAGTACCAATTCCTACATGTAATGTAACGTTTGCAATTTCAACACCTTTTGCCTTAATTTTTTCTAATAATTCGTCTGTAAAGTGTAAACCTGCTGTTGGTGCAGCTGCAGAACCTTCATATTTGGCATACACTGTTTGGTATCTATCTTTATCTTTTAATCTTTCTTTAATATATGGTGGTAATGGCATTAATCCTATTTGGTCCAGAATTTCGTTAAAAATTCCGTTATATTCAAATTTTACTTTTCTATTTCCATTTTCCATTTGCTCTAAGATTTCTGCTTTTAGTAATCCATTTCCAAATGTGACTTTAACACCTTTTTTTAAACGTCTTCCTGGGTGAACCATTACTTCCCAGATATCTCCTTCAATTCTATGTAGTAATAAAAATTCAACATTTACTCCTGTATCTTCCTTAATTCCATATAGTCTTGCTGGAATAACTTTTGTGTTATTTCTAACTAAACAGTCTCCTGGTTTTAAGTAATCTAAAATATCTTTGAAAACTTTGTGTTCTATTGTTTTATTTGTTTTATCTAACACCATTAATCTTGATTCATCTCTTTTTTGGATTGGTGTTTGTGCGATTAATTCTTCTGGTAAATTATAATTAAAATCTGATACTTTCATTTTTTTCCTTTCTAGCCAATTTTACAAATCATTTACAAATATTAGATTTGAAAATTGGCAAATAATAAAATCATGTCAAAATTTTTAATTCCGATTGGCATACACAGGACAATTAGCCAAATTGCCCCGTCCCCATTGGCAACCCATTGGCAACTCGTTATATTATACTAGAAAATTAAACAAAAATCAACATAATTCTAATATAATTATGTTGATTTGTATGTTAAAATTATAATTTAATTATTTTAAATTTTCGCTACATCTGTGACAAATTGTAGGATTTTCTTTGTCTTCTCCAACTGTAGTTGAGTACATCCAACATCTTTCACATTTTTCGCCTTCTGCTACTTCAACTTTTATATCAGAAGCACCTTTAACAATTTCTAATCCAGAAACAATGAATACTGTCATTAATAATTCTTCGTTTTCTTTTAAGAAATCATAATCTGCTCCTTCAGCTGAAATTACGACTTTAGCATTTAATGAATGTCCTATAACTTTAGCAGCTCTTGCTTCTTCTAGTTTCTTAGCAACATTTTCTTTTAAATCTAATATTTTATCCCATTTAGCTTCTAATTCTTTATTATCAAATTTGCTATTAACTTCAGGATATAATTCAAGCATTACACTTTCAGTGTTTTCGCCAGTTTTATGTTTCATATATTTCCATATTTCTTCAGCTGTGAAGCATGCCATTGGAGCTAATATTCTAACTAATGCATTTAAGATTTCATACATTGCTGTTTGAGCAGCTCTTCTTTCTACAGAATCTGTTTTAGCTGTATATAATCTATCTTTTATAATATCTAAATAGAAGTTACTCATATCAACTACACAGAATGTATTAATTGCTTGATATGCTTTGTTGAAATCATATTCATCATAAGCTTTTGTACATTCTTCAATCAATTTGTTTAATCGTGTTAATGCCCATTTATCGATTTCTTGTAAATCTTCATATTTTACTGGTGAGTTAACATCAAAATCATCTGTGTTTCCTAAAATATATCTTGCAGTATTACGTATTTTTCTATAAACCTCAGATACTTGTTTTAAAATTTCTTTTGATAAACGTACATCTGATTTATAATCTGATGATAATACCCAAAGTCTTAAAATATCTGCACCATATTGGTCAACAACTTCTTGAGGGTCAATACCATTTCCTAATGATTTATGCATTTGTCTACCTTGTGCATCTACTGTCCAGCCATGTGTTAAAACTTGTTTATATGGTGCTTTTCCTGTTGTTGCAATTGCTGTTAACAATGAAGATTGGAACCATCCTCTATATTGATCAGCTCCTTCTAAGTATAAGTTAGCTTGTGGTAGTCCTCTTTCTGCTAAAACACTTTGATGTGTTGAACCTGAATCAAACCATACATCCATAATGTCTGTTTCTTTTACAAATTCTGTACATCCACATTTTTCGCATTTAGCATTTTCAGGCATTAATTCTTTTTCTGATAAATCATACCAACAATTTGTACCTTTTTCTTTTACTAAACTTTGAACTTTTTCTAAGCTTTCATCTGTAACATATTCTTTACCACAATCTTTACAATAGAAGATTGGAATTGGAACACCCCAAGTTCTTTGACGAGAAATACACCAGTCATTTCTTTCTTCAATCATTTTGGAAATCCTGTCTTCTCCCCATTCAGGCATCCATTCAACTGTTTTTATTTGTTCTAAAGCATCTTTTCTAAATTTATCAATTGATGCAAACCATTGCTTTGTTGCTCTAAAGATTATAGGCTTTTTACATCTCCAACAATGCGGATAAGAGTGATTTATTCTTTTCTTTCCTAATAATAAATCATTTTCATCAAGCCATTTAGCAATTTCTTTATTTGATTTAGCATAGAACATTCCCTCAAATTGCCCTGCTTCTTTTGTTTGATGACCTTTATCATCAACACAAACTATCATTTCTAATCCATTTTTCAATCCACATAAATAATCTTCTTTACCATAACCAGGTGCTGTATGAACTTCACCTGTACCTGTTTCTAAATCAACATCAATTGTATCAGGACTTCCCATAACAACTTTAGATTCTCTTGGTAAAAATGGATGTTTACATCTTACACCTTCAAAATCTGCACCTTTATATGCTTTTATAACTGTGTAATTTTCAATTTCACATTCGCTCATAACTTTTTCAATTAATTCTGATGCAATAACAAGTTTTTCTCCATTAGCTTCAATTAAGCTATATTCAAAGTTTGGATTAACTGTTATACCTGTATTTCCAGGTAATGTCCAAGGTGTTGTAGTCCATATTACAAAATATGTTTCTCTTTCGTCAAATAAACCTGCACCTTCTATTACAGGGAATTTTACATAAATTGTATCTGAATCAACATCTTTATATTCAATTTCTGCTTCTGCTAAAGCTGTTTCACAATCAGTACACCAATAAACTGGTTTTAATCCTTTATATATGTATCCTTTTTTATACATTGTACCAAAAACTTTTAACTGTTCAGCTTCCATTCTTGGTTGATATGTAATATAAGGATTTTCCCAATCTGCTAATACTCCTAAACGCTTAAAGCCTTTTGTTTGAACATCTATATATTCATCATTAAAACTTTTACAAGCATCTCTAAATTGTGATACTGGAATTTCATCTCTATTTAATCCTAATTTTTCAATAGCTTTTTTCTCTGTTGGCATACCATGTGTATCAAATCCAGGAATAAATGGTGTATAATATCCTTTTAAATTTTTGTATCTTACTATAGTATCTTTTAATATTTTATTTAAAGAATGTCCGATATGTATTCCACCATTTGCATATGGAGGTCCATCATGTAAAACAAATGGTTCTTTTCCTTCATTCTTTTTCAACATTTTTTCATATAACCCGTTTTCAAATATTTCATCAAATATTTTAGGTTCATTTTCTGGTAGATTTCCTCTCATTGGAAAATCAGTTTTAGGTAAATTTAGTGTTTTACCATAATCTTTCTTTTCTTCACACATTTTTATCACTCCTTAATATTAGCTTTTTTATTTATAGGACAAATTAACAATATTTCACTTTATTTTATTCATTACAATTTACAATAATTTAGATTTTCTATAACTATAATATGTAAAACAAAAAAAGCTATTTGTCCTAGAAAATTTAGGACGAATAGCTTTAAATCCGCGGTACCACCTATTTTAAAAGATTATTTTTATACTTAATTTTGCAACTGATTTTTAAAATTTTACTAATCTTTTCACTTAATTTCTTTTAACGCAAGAATACGATTTAGCTTAATAATCAAAATAGTATTTAACTTTCTGCCAAATAACCTAAAGGTGATAACAAATAATTTATTATCTTGTTAGAATTCCACCAACCTCTAACTCTCTGTAAGTTTTACATTATTGTCTTGTCCTTTACATTGTTTTTTGATATATATTTTATGTTTATCAATATAATTATAATAACATAATTATTTTAAAATTTCAAGCATTTTATTTACACATTTTTCATTAATTTACATTTTTATGGTTGATTTACATATTTGGGTTGAGTTACTCATTTTGATTAATTTACTCATTTTGATTAATCTATGCGTTTTTCATTAATTCTTCAAATCTTTCTGCACTAATTACTTCTTTAGCTAATAATTCATTTGAAACTACTTCAAGTAAATCCATATGGCTTGATAAAATAGATTGTGCTTTAAAATCTGCATCATTAACTAATGATTTGATTTCATTACCAATCATATCAGTGTATTTATCCCCTAGTAATTCTAATTGATATGGATCTTTTTCTAAATTAATATGAATAGGTCCAACACTATCACTCATTCCATATACTGTAACCATGTTTTTAGCAATATCATTTGCAACTTCCAAATCGTTGCTAGCACCTGTAGAAATATCTCCTAATGCTAATCTTTCTGCAGCTCTACCACCCATAAGTGCTATTAGTTTTTCAAGCATTTCATTTTTTGATATATATGCTTTATCTTCACTAGTTTTATACATTGTATATCCGCCAGCCATACCTCTTGGAATAATAGATATTTCTTTAATATCTTTTTGTGTTTCTAAGAAATGACTAACTATAGCATGTCCTGCTTCATGAACTGCGGTTCTTTTCTTGTCTTTTTCAGATATTACTCTATTATGTTTTTCTAGTCCTACAGTTACCTTTTTCAAAGCATCTTCAATATCTTTATTTGTTATACTTTCTCTTTCTCTTATTGTAGCTAATATTGCTGCTTCATTTAAAATATTTGATAATTCAGCTCCTGTAAATCCTGCTGTATCTTCTGCAATACTTCTTAAGTTTACATCTGTTGCAAACTTTTTACCTTTAGCATGAATTTTTAAAATTGCTTCTCTTCCATTTAAATCTGGTAAACCTACTGTAATTTGTCTATCAAATCTTCCTGGACGTAATAAAGCTTTATCAAGCATTTCAGGTCTATTTGTAGCTGCTAAAACTATTATACTTTCCTCTGTATCAAAACCATCCATCTCTACAAGTAATTGATTTAATGTTTGATTATTTTCAGTTTCAGAACCACTTGATGATGTTCTTCTTGAACCAATAGCATCAATTTCATCTATAAAAACTATACATGGTGAAACTTTTCTTGCTTTTTCAAATAGTTTTCTTACTCTTGATGCACCTAATCCTGCAAACATTTCAATAAATTCTGAACCACTCATTGAAATAAATGGTACATTTGCTTCACCTGCAATTGCTTTAGCAATTAAAGTTTTTCCTGTACCTGGATTACCACATAGTAATACACCACGAGGAACTTTTGCTCCCATATCAGTAAATTTCTTTGGATGTTTTAAGAAATCTACTATTTCAATCATTTCTTGTTTTTCTTCATCTAATCCAGCAACATCATCAAATTTTATTTTTGTTTTTTGTGTTTCTGAATCATATACTTTTCCTTTTTCACCAAGACCTTGCATTTTAAAAATCATTAAAACTAATACTACTAGTATAATAGTTGGTAAAAATGATAATAATGTTCTAATAATTGTTACAAAAACATTTCTTTCTTTTTGGATTAAATCTATTTTTATACCATTATCTGATTTTTGTTGTACTAATTCAATAAATGAATCAACACTTGGTATTAAAACCTTTTTTTCTTCATCTTGATTAACTAATTTTACTTTTGCTGTATCACTGCCTTCTGTCATTTCAATTTTTTCAACAGTACCTTCATTTATGCTATTAAGCAATTGTGTATATGGCATATTTTTATCTTCTTGATTCTTGTTAAAATTCATAATGAAAAATATTCCAGCAATAAAAATGATAATCAATAAAACAGAACCAAAAATCAAGCCTATATTTGATTTTTTGTTATTCTCATTATTTTTCAATCCCATATTTTTTCTCCTTTTGTATTATTTTCTTCATGATTATAAATATTATACTTTTTACTTTACTATATTTTTAATAAAGTACTAAAATTTTATAACAAATTGTTTTTTATATTATATTTCACTATATATATTCTTAAAATTTGTCAAGTTTAAATAAATCAAACTTGACAAATTTTATATTACTATCATCTAATTTTTTAATGTTGTGATTCTGGTTGCTCCTGTTGGGCAGGTTGTGATGGCTGTGTTGGTTGAGCTGGTGGTGTTGGTTGAGCTGGTGGTGTTGGTGGTGCTGGAGTTTCTTTTTTCTCTGCTTCACCAACAACTAATTTAATCTTTGCTTGTTTTGAAACAACTGAACCTGCTGAAATACTTTGTGAAATAACTTTTCCAACATTATTATTATCTGCTTTGTGTTCTATAGAAACTGATAAATAACTTAATGCTGATTTAGCATTTCCTTCTGACATTCCAATAACATTTGGAACAGTAACATCTGTATCAACCTTTTCTGTAGTAACTATTGTTTCATCACCATGATCTTCTTCTGCTGGTGTTGCAGATGTATGAACATCACATGTTTCTGTTATAACAGAATATTTTGAACCACCATTTGTTTTCCATTTTGCATTTACTTCTTTTTCTGGCATTGCTAATCCCCATGCTGTTTCCTTATTTGGACAAAATTCTGTTGCTAATTTATGTGTTTCAGAACATATAGAATATGAATTATGACCTTCACATTTTCCTGGAACTGCACCTTCTACAAAGAATTCTGTATATTTTTCTGTACATGCACTTGTAGCACATTTTCCAGATTTTCTACAAACAGTTGCTGTTACAACATTTCCTGGTTGTTCAAAAGTTTTTCCTTCTAAACCAGAATGAATGCTTTTCATTACATCAGCCCAAATTAATGTCGCAGGACTACCTCCAGCTGTGTTAACTCTTTCTGGTTGGTCAAATCCAACCCAAGTTGCAGCTGTATAATATGGAGTAAATCCACATAGCCATACGTCTTTTTCTTCTTGTGTTGTACCTGTTTTTGCTCCTACATCTATATTACTCATTTTACAAATTCTTGCTGTACCTTGTGAACCTTCAACTGGTTGTTTTAGAAGGCTCTTCATAATAAATGCATTTCCTTCTGAAAATACTCTTCTTGATTCTTGTTTTGCTTCAATTAAAACATTGCCTGATGAATCTTCAACTTTTGTATAGAAAGTTGGCTCTATATAAACACCGTCATTTGCAATTGCAGCATATGCAGCAGCCATTTCTAATGGGCTTATACCATAACTTACTGCACCTAATGCTGTTGTTAAGTTTGAATCATTATATCCATTTGATGATTCTGATGCTTTTGTTAAAGATGTTATTCCTAACTCTCTCATAAAATCAATTGAAGCATCTGGTGTTAATTCACTCATAACCTTACAAGCAACTATATTAGCTGAAACTTCTAAAGCATCTCTTATTGTACACAAGCCTGATTTTTGATTTGATGCATTGTGAGGTGTATATGATGTTCCAAATGTTGTTGGATATGTATTATCATATACTGTAGCTGCATTGATAATTCCTTTTTCTACTGCAGGTCCGTATACTCCTATAGGTTTTATAGAAGAACCTGGTTGTCTTAAACTATTTATTCTGTTTATACCAATAGCATCAACATCTGTACCTAAACCACCCATACATCCAACAACTCTACCTGTTTTATGATCTATAATAACCATTGCTGATTGTGTATGTGCCCCTTCTGTTGTAGGAGATGGTTTTACATATTTATCTCCTTTATATTGTGTTTCAACAGTATCTTGTACTGATTTTACTTGTGCAGTATATATTTTTAATCCACCACTATATACACGGTTTCTTGCATATTCTTCTGACATTCCTTTTTCTTCAACTAAATCTTTGATTACTTGTTCAACTGCTGCAGAAACATAATAATCTTTTATAGTTGAGCTTGGTAATTCACCTTTTTCAAATTTTAAGCCTTCATTTACTTTATTGATTGCTTCATTATATTGATTATCTGTTATAAAACCTAATTCCTTCATTTTACCTAATACTGTTTTTGTTCTTGAATTGATTCTATCAGTATTTGGATTTTCCTTATATGGATTATATTGGCTTGGGCTATGTGTAACACCTGCTAAAAATGCACATTCTTCAATTGATAAATCTCTTGCTGATTTATTGAAATAATACATTGATGCTACTTCAACACCACAAATATCTCCTCCACTTGAAGCAAGAGGTATTAGATTTAAATAAAGCTCTAATATTTCATCTTTACTAATCATTTTTTCAATTTGATATGCTCTTGACATTTCTCTTATTTTTCTTTGCATACCAGCTTTACCACTACTATCTTTTTCATTAGTTATGTTTTTAACTAATTGTTGTGTAATAGTACTTCCACCAAAGTTTGATTCACCTGAATGTGTTACATATGTTAAAGTTGCTGCTGCTGTTCTTTTAACATCAACACCTTTATGCTTATAAAATCTCTCATCTTCTATTGCCACAAAAGCTTTAGGCAAATATTCTGTCATTTCCTTTATGCTTATAATTTTTCTGTTTTCTTTTCCAGATAATTCAGCAATAACATTTCCTTCTGAATCATAAATTATAGTATTTGCTTCTCCAATTAATAAATCATCTTTTGTTAAAGCAAATTTATCACTGAAAAATATTCCAGCAAAAATTCCACCCATTATTAATATTGCTAAAAATATAACAGCAATTGATATTAAAATAACTCTTTTTAATACTGGATGTTTCTTTCTTTCTCCTTTAATTTTTTTCTTTTTACCTTTTTGTATTGGTCCTCTATTATTTGTAGTAACATTTTTGTCATATCGTTTTACTGGATTAATTTTTGCAGAACTATTTGTGCTTCTTCTCCTATTTACATTATTACTTTTACCACTCATTTTTTAACTCCTTTTCTGACATAATTTTTAGTAAAACCTTACCATCTAATTATATTACATATTTCCTAAAAATAAAAGTCTTTTTTTGATTTTTATCAACTTTAATAAATAAATCACAATTTACAATGTTTCTATAATATCTCTACAGTCAGTAGCAATTATAGCACCTTGTTTTATTAATTCATTTGTTCCTTTAGAATTAATATTATCAATATTTCCAGGAATTGCAAAAACTTCTTTTCCTTGTTCTAATGCAAAATCAGCAGTTATTAATGACCCGCTTTTTTCTTTTGCTTCAACAACAATAACGCCTTTAGACAATCCACTAATTATCCTATTTCTTGCTGGAAAATTGATTTTATTCGGTTTAGTACCAACTATATATTCTGTAATTATTAGACCATTATTTTTTATAATTCGTTCATATAAATTTTTATTTTCATATGGATAAATATAATCTAAACCGCAACCTATTACACCAATTGTTGAGCCTCCCGCTTCTAATGCCCCGATATGCGAATATTTATCAATTCCTTTAGCCAAACCACTAATTATACATAAATCTTTTTTAGCTAATTCATATCCAATTTTTAGTGCAGTCTTTTTCCCATATTCACTACAATCTCTACATCCGACTATCGCAACTCCAGTTTTATGTAATATATCAGTATTTCCAAGTGCATATAATACTATTGGTTTATCATATATATTTTTTAATTGTTCTGGATAATTTGTATCACATATAGTAATTATTTGAATTTTGTTTTTTTCAATATATTTTTGATATTTGTCTAAATTTTCTCTATATTTCATTTCAAGAATTTGTTTTACATCATTTTCATCTAGTTCTGTAATAGTATCTAATTCCTGTTTTTTTAAACTCCAAATATTTTGTGGGGTTTTAAATTTTTTTAATAATAATTCTTTTTTTATAACACTTAATTTTTCTATTCTTGAAAACCAAATCCAATATTTAATATCAATCATTTATTTTTTATGTGATAATTCAGTTACCACATTCTCCTTTCTGTTGTTTTATAATAATTGCTTTCTTTCTATATCTTGATATAAAAAGAGAGCTGTAAAAATTTAGCCCCCAAAAATATATTAAATTTTATTTATTCATTTCTTTTGCAGCTTTAACTACGTTTGTCATAAGCATTGCAATTGTCATTGGTCCAACGCCACCTGGTACAGGAGTGATGTAAGATGCTTTTTTCTCAACATTTTCAAAATCAACATCTCCTACCAATTTTCCTTCTTCGTTTCTATTTATTCCAACATCTATGATAACAGCCCCATCTTTTACCATATCTGCTGTTACAAATTTTGCTTTTCCTAATGCGGCAATTAGAATATCTGCATTTTTTGTAATTTCTTTAATATTTTCTGTTTTTGAATGACAAACTGTAACAGTTCCATTTTTCTTAAGCATACATTGAATTAATGGTTTACCAACTATATTGCTTCTTCCAATAATTACAACATTTTTCCCTTGAACATCAATATTATATTCCTCAAACATTTTTACAACACCAAATGGAGTACATGATATAAAACAATCTTCACCTATTGATAATTTTCCAACATTAATAGGATTAAATCCATCAACATCTTTTTTATAACTTATTTTATTAAAAGCTTTATTTATATCTAAGTTTTTAGGAATAGGACTTTGTAAAAGTATTCCATGAATATCATCTCTATTATTTAATTTTTCTATTAACTCCAACAATTCTTCCATTGTTGTAGTTTCATCAAGTAAAAACTCTTCATATTCTATTCCGATTTCTTCACAAGCTTTGCTTTTATTTTTTACATATACTTTTGATGCTTTATCATCACCAACCATTATTACCGCTAATTTTGGATTTATTCCATTATTTTTTAGTTCGGAAACTTCTTCTTTTAAACCCATTCTTATTTTTTGTGCAAGCCCTTTACCATCAATTAAAACTGCCATATTAATTCCTCCATTTTTTGATTTAGAAAATAATTACTAACTGTGTCTATTATAGAACACTTGTTCTTTAATGTCAATGCTTTTTTATTATTTTTTCAATGTTTCGTACGACATTTTTCGACATTAAATTTCACTCATTTGTTGTAATATTTGTATACTTAGCGCAATGCTTTTAGCATCTAACCCATTTAATGCCTCTAATTCCTCTACTTTTCCATGTTGAACAAAAGTATCATCATAACCGTATGCTTTCATACGAACACCACTAATTTTACATTCATTTATTAATTCCAAAACACTAGTTCCCAATCCACCATGTAAAATTCCATCTTCAATTGTTATCACATTTTTTGTTTTTCTAATTGACCTCTCTATTGTGTAAGAATCAAGTGGTTTTAAAAACCTAGCATTTATAACATCACACTTTATATCATATTGCTTCAACAATTCACTAACTTCAACAGCTCTTTCAACCATTTTGCCAATTGCTACAATTGTTAAATCATCACCTTCTTCAAGAATTTCAGCTCTTCCAAGTTTAATCTCCTCAGTTTTTTCAAATTCATAACTTCCTTGTCCACCTCGTGGATATCTAATTACAACAGGAGTTTTTAAAGTAAATGCAAACTCAAGCATTTTTTCTAATTCCTCAAAATTCTTAGGTGCCATAATAGTGATATTAGGAATTAATGAGAAAAACGCCATATCAAATATTCCTTGATGAGTTTCCCCATCATTTCCTACAATTCCAGCTCTATCAACACACATAACTACAGGTAAATTTTGAATACATATATCATGAATAACTTGATCAAACGCCCTTTGATAAAATGATGAATATATTGATACTACAGGTTTATATCCTTTTTTAGCCATTCCTGCTGCCATTCCGAATAGCATGTTGCTCAGCAATTCCAACATCAAAAATTCTATTTGGAAATTGCTTTTGAAATTCAGTTAATCCTGTTCCATCAATCATTGCTGCCGAAATTGCAACTATTTTTTCATCTTTTTTTGCAAGTTCTACTAGTTTTTTTCCAAATATTCTTGAATAATCATCCTTTTTTTCTTTTATTGGGTTTCCTGTAAAAACGTCAAAACTTGAAGTGCTATGAAATTTATCTGGATTTTCTTCTGCAAATTTATACCCTTTTCCTTTTTTAGTAATAACATGTATTAAAACAGGACCTTTTATAGCTTTACTTGTTTTTAAAACTCTTTCTAACTTTTCAATATTATGACCATCAACAGGTCCTAAATAAGTAAATCCAATATCTTCATAATACATTTTAGGAATAAAAATTTGTTTAATTCCTCTTTTTAGTCTTTGTGCTACTCTTACAATACTATTTCCCACTTTTGGAATTTTTAAAGTAATGTTTTTTATTCTACTATTAGTTTTTGTATAAAATCTTTTAGTTCTTAATTTACTTAAAAAGTACGTAATTCCTCCAACATTTTTAGAAATGCTCATTTCGTTATCATTTAAAATAACTGTTATATCTGTATTACTACTACCTGCATCATTTAGGGCTTCTTGGGCCATCCCTCCAGTCAAAGCCCCGTCACCAATAACAGCTATTACTTTATTTTTTCTATCGTCTAATTTATTTGCTCTTGCCATTCCTAATGCAGCTGATATAGATGTTGAGCTATGTCCTGTATTAAAGCAATCAAACTCAGATTCACTTGTTTTTGGAAATCCTGCAATTCCATCTAATTTTCTTAGTGAATTCATTTGATCTTTTCTTCCAGTCAAAATTTTATGTACATAAGTTTGGTGCCCAACATCCCAAATAATTGAATCTCTAGGAGTATTAAAAACACTATGTAATGCAATTGTTAGTTCAACAACTCCCAAATTTGATGCCAAATGTCCTCCATTTTCTGAAACTATCCCCAACACCATTGTTCTAAGTTCTTCAGCTAATTTTTCTTTTTCTTTTATATTTAATTTTTTTAAATCTTTTACATTATTTAAATTTTTTAAAACTTCTTCCACTTTAAAACTCCTATAAATTTTGTTTTCGCTAATTATTTTATATCATTATTTGACAGTTTTGTAAACCAAAATAAAAAAATAGTTCACTTTCAAATCTGATTAGCATATATTTATTGAAAAGGAGGTTTTTTAATGGATGGATTATATGAATTTAATGTAAAATCACCAATGGGAAATATTAAAGCTTTAGTAAAACTAATTTCAAACGGAAATAACTTAAGTGGATTTGTAGATGTTATGGGAAAAAGAAATGAATTTAATAACGGATTAATTTCTGGAAACAATTTATCTTTGAAAGGAAAAATTTCTGCTGGAATGATGAATATTCAATATACTATTATTGGAAATGTGCAAGGAGATATTCTAAATCTTGCTGCCCAAACAAATATGGGTAATTTTAATTTACAAGGAAAACGAATTTCGTAAATTGGGGACGGAGAAAAATTTTAAATTGTTAAATTGGGGACGGAGAAAATTTTAAATTTTTAAAATTAGGGACAGAAATCGAGACTTTCTAGAAAAGCTTTTTTCTAAAAAAAAGAGACTTTCAAGACTGTCCCCTAAAGTCTCAAAAGTGAGACTAAAAAAGACCGTCCCGAAAAGTCTCATTTCAAATTAAATTTTTCTATCTATTCCTTTTTTAGCTCCCCACATGCATGGCATAGTACAACGGAATCCTGGGAATGTACATCTTGCGCCTTTTGAATATGGTAATAAATATTCATAAATTTCCTTTTTATTTTCTTTTACATTACTCATATATTTTTCTAATATCTCTTTTGTTTGTAATGCAATTTCAAGTTGAGCTGCACCACATAATCTTTCTTGACATTTCATAACAAAATTTTCAACAGTTCCTCTTTCATTAATATCTAATAATAATCCTTGAGGAAACTCTGAATCAAGACTTGTTATATCTTTTATCCATTCATTTTCTAATTCAGTTCCTTTAATAATTGGAGGAACAAAATATTCATGTTTTTCTGGCATAAAAATTTCATAATATAATGTACGATGTCTTTGAGCCTGAGCTAGTTCAGCAAAAGTTCCTTTATAATTCACACAGTAGTTTTCACCAAATTCTTCCTCACGTCTTCTTTTGGCAAAAAATGAAATAGTTCTACCTTTTACATCTGAATTTAATTCAGGTACTATTAAATCACTAATTTTCTCATTAAATTCTTTAAATACTTTTTTTAATTTAACATTAAAATCTGTATCTGGAGCTTTTTCTATAAAATCTTCAAACCAGTGTACAATATAATTTAATTGTCCAAAATTAACCGTATATTCCATTATTGTCGCAGGTGTAAAAACACTTATAAGATATCTAGCATTTTCCATTGCAAGCTTTTTCACCTTTTTTTCATCAATTTCAGGGAATTCTTCAGAGATGACATTTTGATAAATCTTAATCCACTTTTCGTATAATTCTTCTTCTTTCTCAGAAGGCTCCATTTTTGTATATCTTGCTGACTTTTCAGATGTATTATACATTTTTTCATTATTTAAAATCATAGCTAAAATTTTTGGAATTCCTTCTAATGATAAATTATAAGTAACATGTCCAAAAACACTATGATGACCTGAAGCTAGTGTGCCTTTCGCCCTTCTTTCAGTCTTTTCAATAGGTTCAGAAAACAAAGTATCCATACTATCTGGCATATAACATATTCCAGCAGACTTACCAGAAAAATTAATTGCCTCCTCTTTTGGCATTGTATAACCTACTTTAGTTGATGCTAGTACTTTTATTTGCATATTTTACAACTCCTTTATAACATATAATTTTACTATATTTTTCTCTAAATTTTATTTACAGATTATCTGAATTATAGCATTACAATTTTCACATTTCAACATTTTTTTACAATTATAAATCATTTCCTGTTACATTTTAATACTTTTGTCTTTTGAGTAGCCAGAATCATAATATGGAAAATATACATATCCCCCATTGACTTTTATAAACAAATCCATTAATATAATCATAACAAAAAATAACTTACACAAAATAAAAAAAAGAAAGGATGAACTAATATGAGTAATTTAATTAAGTATTTATTTCAAACAAATGCATTCAAAATATGTCCAGAAAACAAACCATTTTGGTACACTTCAGGAAAAATCGGACCATATTTTATGAATGCTCAATTTTTATATGGAAGTGAAGAAGACGCAAATTCTTTGTTAGAGTTTATCGACTCTGAATTAGAAAATGCAACAAAATATGAATTACCAAAAGATGTTTTTGAAAAAACTTTAACACAATACAACTCTAATGAAATATATAAAACAACAATAAATGAATTTGTTGATTTTATAAAAAACACTATTAATTTATCAGAAATAGATTATATTTCAGGTGGAGAAAGAAGAGATTGGTTTTTCTCTAACATTGTTGCACATTTATTAGGAAAACCTCATTTAACAATTTTCAAAGATTTATCTTTAGTATGTAGTACATCTGACTTTTCATCTACAACAGATATCACAGATTTATCTAATAAAAATGTATTACATGTTGCAGATCTTCTTAACGTAGCGTCAAGCTATCTTCGTGCTTGGATACCTGCAATCAAGGATTTAGGTGGAAATTTAAAATGGAGTTTAGTTGCTGTTGATAGACAACAAGGCGGTTTTGAAACATTAAAAAATGCTGGAGTTACTTCATATGCATTAATTAATATTGATAATTCATTATTTGATAAAGCTTTAGAATTAAATATAATTAATAAAGCTCAATTAGATACTTTATACAAGTTCAAAGAAAATCCTGATGAAACTATGAGAAACTTTTTACTAGAACACCCAGAATTTATAGAAGAATCATTAAAAGCTGGTGGCAAAAGTGCAAAAAGAGCTCAACTTTGTATAGATAGTAATATTTATAATTTATAATTTATAATTTATAATTTATAATTTATAATTTATAGTTTTTAAGCCGGTTCAATTAATACAACCGGCTTTTTCTTAACTTTTGGGACGGTTCTAAAAACTCAAAGTTACATTTATATACGTTGCTATAACATTAAGACCGTCCCTTCAAGTCTCAAAAGTGAGACAAAAAAAGACCGTCCCCAAAAGTCTCATTCTTTTTTATCTTCTTCCTGGCATCATTCCAATGATTCTTCCTGCGAAATCTCCAAAGTTTTGTGTTTGAATTACAACTCTACCTGGTCCAACTAATTTTGTTAAGAATAATCCTTCTCCACCTAAGAATATATTACCTAAACCTTTTACAGTTTCAATTTGATAAGATACTTTTGGCTCAAAACCTACTACATTTCCTGTATCAACTTTTAATACTTCTCCTGGTTGTAAATCTCTAACAATTGCATCACCATCAACTTCTAAGAAAATCATTCCATTTCCTTTTGCATGTTGTAATATGAATCCTTCTCCTCCAAATAATCCTGCTGTAAATCTTTTTGTAAATTTAACATTTAATTCAACACTTGGTTGTGCTGCTAAAAATGCTCCTTTTTGAATAATAAATCCTTCAGGTAATTCAGCTAAATTAATAGGCATTACTGCACCTGGAACTGTTGTAGCAAATGCAACTTTAGCTTCATCTTTTTCAGCTGTATATGTTGACATAAATATTGATTCACCTGCGAACATTCTTCCCAAACTTTTCATTACTCCGCCTTTAGCATTAGTTGTCATTTTAATTCCTTCTGTTTGCCAAGCCATTCCGCCTCTTTGGGTATACATTGATTCTCCAGCATTTAATGTTACTTCAACTGCTGGAACTGTATTTCCAACTACTTCATATTTCATAAAAAAATCCTCCTTTGTATTTTATGAAATAATTATATATTAAGTTATTTTTTTTAGCAAGTAAATTTTTTTTAATCTACTTGCTAAAAATTCTTTTTATTTATTAATAATATCTATAATCCTAAATCAATTATACTATTAATTATTTTTTACTAATATATCTAAAATCTCAATTTCTTGATTCATATCATCATCGCCAATATCTTTAATTTCATTTTTCATATATTCTTTAAATTTAACTAAAGTATCAACATATTCTTCACTAACACTAAGTTTTTGAGATGTTCTTTCATTTTGTCCTAAAACGCTACGAACATCTTCAGTATCATTATATGGATAATCTACAATTCCAGTTTCACTTGTAACTAACAATTTACTTTTATCAGCTTTTACTATAACATCTAATTCATTTTCAATGCAATTCATTCTTTCGTATAATATCCAATCTTTCATTAAATTAGCATATCTTGTTAAAACAATTGCTTTTCTAATTCCTGTATTATCATAACCTTCTTCAATATCTCCAAAAGTTACTTTTTGCTCGTTTGTATGATTATTTCCATTTACATCTTTATATGAAACAACTATATTAGTTTTTTGAGAACTTATTTTATCATATTGAGTTGTATATGATAAAGGTTTTAATTTTAATAAAATAACTCCGCCTTTTACTTCACCTTCTGAATTACTGCTTGATGGAAATAATGTATTAACCTTCATAATTGTTCCTGTTGATTTATCTTTAGTATCTGTTCCATAAACACCTGCAATTTCAAATTCATTTGAATCAAGTTTTAATTCTAAATCAAATACTAAAGGTGTAACCATATAATCAAATTCTTTACCCATTATTTTCTTAAATTCTTCTGAACTGTGTACTGAATAGTAATTAGCACCTTTTACATCAGATAAACATTCAATAACTTCTGTATTAAAGTCAACACCTACTCCAACAAATGATGTATAAATTCCATTTTTAGCGTTATCTTTCACATATTTTGTTAAACCATCTTTAGATGTTTCTCCTAAATTTGGCATAGCATCTGTTATTACAATAATTCTATTTTCATATTCTTCATTATTAAGCATTTCATCTGTAAATAATTCTGTTCCTTTTGTATACCCTGCTTCAAAATTTGTTCCACCTTGTGGCTCAATTTCTAAAATATGTTCTTTTATTTTATCAACATCTGTTTCACTTATTAAATTTACAGGCTTTGCTAAATATGAAGAATCATCAAATAATACAATTCCTAATCTATCATCTGGATTTAATTGGTCAATTAAACAGTTTAATGATTCATTTGCAATAACCATTTTACTTCTGCTATCATCTTTATTACCTTCTTCTAATGAATTTCTTCTATCATAATAATAATCTCTAAAGCTTGATGACATAGAACCTGAAATATCCATTACAACAACAAGATTTAATTTTTTTCTTTTAAAATCACTTTGTTTTATATTTGAATTTAATCCAACTGTCATATAAAATTCTTGTTGTCCTGAGATTGGATCTTTTGAAATTGCTTTTGAATATGTTGGATAAAACATTTCATTAGACTTAATTTCATTGTTATTATTTCCTGTGTTAAAATAATAATCATAAAAAAGTCCATTATATGTTATATCTGTTGAAATTGGTAAATAATTATTTTTTATATTTTCTCTAAAATTATTTATATTCTTTGCACCACCAACAGAAAATCCTATATTTGCTTCATTTAAGTTCGCAGCCGCATCTGTTGAAACAAAACTTCCACTATTAATTGATTTGGCGCTTCCCTCTATCCTATCATATTTATCTGGTGTATATTCCCAATCATCAAATAATCCTTGCTTACTATAATTAGAATCTCCAATACCAACAACACTTTTAGCATTCTTAAATATTTTTTCAAATCCTTCCCTATTGAAAATCC
Source organism: uncultured Lachnospiraceae bacterium (assembly GCA_945917765.1). Lineage (GTDB taxonomy): Bacteria > Bacillota > Clostridia > TANB77 > CAG-508 > CAG-492. Next base: position 42,764 of record CAMEHU010000001.1, read on the forward strand.
ACAATGCTCCTAGACTTCCACCTAAAATACTTAGTATAATAATAATTACTACTATACTTAAAATAACTTTTTTATTTTTCATTTTTATTCCTCCTTAGCATTTTTTATTTTAAACATCCTTTGAAATTGTTTTTTGCTTATTTTTCAAATAAATTTCTAGTGTGTTTTTTTCAATGCTATTATTTAGATGATTTTTTTCTCAACTTTTGTTGGTAAATTTTGAAAAAATTAAAAAAGTTATAAAAAGTACAATTCCAATAACAGAAAATACAGCTTGGAAGCCATTTATTTTACTGTATTTTTCACTATTTGATACATCCACAGAAGTTATTTCTTTTGTTGATTCAGTATTTGTATTTTCTTTACTTTCTTTATTAATATTTTCTTGCGAGTTTTCTTGATTATCAATTATATTGCTAATCTCATTATTACTCTTCTCTTCATTTATCACAATACTACTATTTTCAGACTGACTTTCCTTTTTTTCTTCAGAAGGAGCTTCATTTGCTTTATCACTTTGATTATTAGTTTCTGCATTTTCAGACATATTACCTTTTCCATCAAGTTCATTATCATGTGCCATATTTGTATAATTTTTCTTTTTCCAAAAATCTCCATTTGCACAAACAATAATAAAAGCCATAACTGCTCCGACCAAGCTTCCAATAGAAATTTTTAAACTATTAATTGCATTATAATATTTCCATTGCACAGTTCCTATAGGAATATTCATAATTTGCGAAATCTTTTTAAATGTAAAATTTGAAAGAACTTTAAGAGATACAATCATCTTTTCATCTTCTTTTAAACCACTAATCAATTTATTATAATATTCTCTATCAACAATAATATCAATTTCATTTGAATTATTAGGCATTTCAAAGATTTCGTCTATGCTAATGTTAGGTTTAGACTTTCTAATAAATAAAAAACACTCATTTTTACAAACTGTATATAACCAACTCGCCTCATTTTCACTAGGTAATTTATTTACATCTAATCTGTAAATTTTTGTAAATATTTCATGTGTTATATCTTCAGCATCTGCCTTGTTTTTTATAATTGAAAAAACAATTCCATACACTAAACTATAATATTTTTCATATAAAATATTGTATGCATTTTGATTTTTGTTTTTTAAACTATTGAATAATTCATGTAATTCTTTTTTATTTAATTTACTCATCAATTACACCTCCTAATTTATTACAAATAATTTATACTATTTTTCTATTCTTTAAATTTATATTTATTAAGTCACACTAAATTTTGTTTTTACATAATTCACTAACTGGACACTCATTACATTTTGGATTACGTGCATTACAAATTTTTCTCCCATGCCAAACTAATAAATGATTTGCATCATAATAAAATTCTTTTGGAATAACTTTTAATAAATCTTGTTCAATTTTTTCTGGGTCTGTATTTTTTGATAATCCTAATCTATTTGAAATTCTTTTAGCATGTGTATCTACCGCTATTCCTTGTGGTGAATTAAAAGCCTCTAGCATAACAACATTTGCACTTTTTCTCCCAACTCCAGGTAATTTCATAAGTTCTTCCATAGTTTTAGGAACTTCTCCGTTAAATTCTTTTAAAATCATTTCTGCAGTTAATTTAATGTTTTTCGCTTTATTTTTATAAAAACCACATGGATGAATTATTTTTTCTAACTCTGATAATTCCATTTTGCAAATAGCTTCAGGTGTTCCATATTTTTCAAATAACTTAGGTGTTGTTTTATTTACTCTTTCATCTGTGCATTGTGCTGATAACATTACTGCAACTACCATTTGAAATGGTGTTTGAAAATCTAAGCTACATGTTGCATCAGGATAATATTGTTTTAATGTTTTTATTATATTTATTGCGTCTGATTTTTTCATTTTTATGTGCTCCTTGATTGTTTAATAATTATTTATATTATACCAGATAAACATAATTTTTCAATATATTAATTCCACATAATAAATGTATAGTTTTTTTCTAAATTCATTATACAAAAAAAAGACAGATTGAAAAATTCCAATCTGTCTTTTTAAAGCGGTGAAATTTCACCCTAGAACCGAGCTATCCTATAAAGTAGTATTTACCCAAGGTTCTAATCCATTCTTTCTGCGTCATTTCTTTAGACTGTTTATAGATCTGTTCCGGATTTTCCTTGAGGATCTTCCGGATTACCTTGTCAACGGTTTCTCTAATAATAGCCATAAATGATGTACGCTCCTTCCTGTAATAATGTACTTTCATTATACTTCATTTTTCTCAATTTGTCAACCCAATTGTTTTAACGCATTATTTGAATGATGCATAAATTGTACAAAAAACAGGAGTCTCTCTCTCTGTGCATTAACTAAATAGATAGCGCTTACCTAGATTACAACGACGTTATTACCAGGCTTGATTTTGTAGAAGAATTCCTCGAAAAATTTAACTGGGAAAAAACAACTACCGTCTTGAAGCATACTGCCTTCTTTTTTATCGAGTTTAAGAAGCATTAAATTATCAATCTGCTTTAAAGAACCCGAAATACAAAAAGCATGCTTTTGCAGTACTGACAAATCGTTGAAATAATTCCAAAGAACTCTTTCTGAATACGCTTCTGGCTGATATTTTTCAACCTCGTTGATTTTTCTAGTTATTACAATTGAATCAGCTATCGACACACCACGGAAAGTGTGCATCAATTCCATATTAATATTTCCTGTAGCAAAGAAATTTTGCTGATCTCTTGCTACAAAATCCCTCAATGAAATGAGGTTATATTTTTTCTGGTTACGCAGCTGTTCGCATGCCTGTGCGATTTGTTTTTCATTTAAGCTTTTGCTTACATCATTAATACTGATATCACGTACGCCTAAGCCATTCATCAGATTCTGTGGTGTTGCAATCATCTTGCTTTCTAACCGCACATATCTATTTTCGTTATCAACGCTACTCCTGTCCTTTGATGAAAAAAGACCCATTGTTCCTCTTTCCTTTCATAAAATTTGGTTTAACTTCCCAATCTGACCTAAAGGCTGTTAATAAACATCCTTATTGGTGGAAAACCGTCTTCTATGAAGTATTATTCCACATAGATGCGTTAGGTACAAATCCTCTGCGCGCAGGTTGCGTGCTATGTATTGACTGTACATAAATTTGATACCTTTTCCTCCTTTTTGATTGATACCCCACCATGGGGACCTATTGAGATTTTTACCTCAATGAGATGTATTCTAACATTCTATTTTTATGCTGTCAATATTTTTTTCCATAACTTTTAAAAATTTTTTAATTTATATTTCACAAGTAATATTATATATTCTTGACATGATTTTTTACTTAATATCAGTAGCTATAATGCCTTAAAAATCAAGAAAAAAGGCAATCCCTATTTAGAGATTGCCAAATAAAAATTAAAACTTAGAAATTTTTTCTTCAATTTTTATATCATTTTATGTAAATTTCAGCAAGTGATTTATAAAATTTCTCGCCAAAAACCCTTGACTTTTACCACATTTTGTTATAAAATAGTAAAGCAATTAAATTGACATATGACTTGAAGGCAAACTTCTCCCCGGTGGTTTCACTTTGAGTTTCATATATAAATAAATTATTTTATGAAATGGAGGGTAATTTTTACCATGAATAACACTACATATGTATTAAAAGGAAATGAAATCGAAAGAAAATGGTATATAATTGATGCTGCAAACAAACCATTAGGTAGAGTAGCAACTGAAGCTGCTAAATTATTAAGAGGAAAACACAAACCAACTTATACACCAAACATGGATGCAGGAGATCATGTAATTATACTTAATGCAAGTGAAGCAATTTTCACTGGAAAAAAATTAGATCAAAAAGTTTATAGACATCACTCAGGATATATTGGTGGTATGAAAGAAACTACTGCTAGAGTAATGATGGAAAAAAATCCTGAAAAAGCAATGATGTTAGCAATCAAAGGTATGCTTCCTAAAAATTCATTAGGAAGACAAATGATTAAAAAAGTAAGAATTTATGCTGGTAGTGAACATGAAAATGCAGCACAAAAACCAGAAATTTGGAATTTCTAATTTATTATTAAGGGAGGAAATAAAAAATGCCTAAAGCAAAATCAGAAAAAATAGTTTTCTACGGTACAGGAAGAAGAAAAAAATCAATTGCAAGAGTTAGATTAGTTGAAGGAACAGGTGTTATCACAATTAATGGTAGAAATATTGATGAATATTTCGGTGCTGAAACTTTAAAAGTTATAGTAAGACAACCATTAACAGCAACAGACACTGTTACAAAATATGATGTAATTTGTAAAGTAATCGGTGGAGGATTTACAGGTCAAGCTGGAGCTATCCGTCATGGTATTTCAAGAGCTTTATTACAAGCTAATGGTGAATACAGACCAACTTTAAAATCTGCAGGTTTCTTAACAAGAGATCCTCGTATGAAAGAAAGAAAGAAATATGGTTTAAAGAAAGCAAGACGTGCACCACAATTCTCAAAGAGATAATTACAATACGGTTTTTATGAAATCGTTAAAGCATACAGAAATGTTACTTTTGTTAAAGAGAGTAACATTTCTTTTATTTTCATAAAAAATTTATTCAACATGTGGATCTCAAATATAAAACATCCTTATATTTATGTCGAATTATATCAAATTATGTCTAACGATTTTTCTTGCATATTTCCCCTCTTTATACTAAAATACATTTAGAAACTTTTTGTTTCGTTTTGTAAATATTTTAATCTTTAAATTATATGTTTTTATTTTTATAATTTAATCAACATATTTGAATTCACAATTCAAATATTCTTTTAAGTAGTAAAAATTCTAGCTACTATTATCAAATTTTAAAAAAATTTAACTATTAGAAAGAAGATGATGCTTATTGAAATTATTAGACCCTACTATTGACTATGTTTTCAAAAGGATTTTTGGTTATGCAGGTAATGAGAAAATCACTGCCGGTTTATTAAGTGCTATTTTGGAAGAACCTGTTTATGATGTTAATCTTGATACAAATCCAATTTTAGAGAAGGACCTTATTGATGATAAGCTTGGAATACTTGATATTAAAGCAAATATTGGTAAACATACTGTTTGTGATATAGAGATGCAAGTTGTTGATAAGAATAATTTATTGGAAAGACTATTATTTTATTGGAGCAAACTCTATGAAAAAAATGCAAAGACTGGTATGAACTATATTAAATTAAAAAAAACTATTGTAATAATGTTCGCTGATTTTGAGTTAAAAGATTTTTCTAATATTAATAAATATGTAACTCAATGGAATATTAAAGAGAAAGATTATGTAGATTGCGTATTGACAGACCTTATTCAATTATATATAATAGAAATGCCTAAGTTTACTAAATATAGCACAAACACAGTTCTTGATACTTGGGTAAAATTTATTAAAAATCCTGAGGTGATCAATATGGCAGATGAAAAAAATAATGAATCTCTTAAAGCTGCTAAAAAAGTTTTGGAAGATATTAGTCAAGATGAACATGAAATATATTTAGCAGAATTGCGTGAAAAATATATTATGGATCAAAAAGCTATTGCGGCTAAAGGCTTTGAAGATGGCGTTCAGGCTGGTATTGAACAGGGCATTGAACAGGGCATTGCACAAATAATATCCAATATGCTTAAACAAAATGTTCCTTTAGAAGATATTGCAAAATTTACCAATTTAGATATTAAAAAAATCAGATTAATTATGAATAAATCAAATAATTAATTTATTTAAACGGATTACAAAGATTTTTATATTTACAAAAAATAGTAGGGTTGATTACGCTATTTTATCAACTCTGCTATTATTTTAAACATTTTATTATAATACAATTTGTTTCCAATTAAAACTCATTTAGGACTATTTAAGTGTATATTATAATAACTATACAATATACAAAAGCTTCCTGTTATTACCATCGGTATTGGAGAGGTTTCTAAGCTCAAGGATCTTCCCAAAACAATATGTCATAATGACAAAGGCGAAGTTGTTATTGCAACCAAAGAAGCTCCTGATGGATGCATTTACGATCAGTCTCGTATAGCTGTGGTTCGTGTAATTGGTGGCAAAGTCCTTATAAATGGCTTATATGACATCTATGCTCCAGACCCAAGCAAAATCGAGAAATTACTCAGTAATAATCCATTCGAGCTTCTTGGTGAACCCGGAATGCCCGGAAATCTGTACACGCCACTTTTTTTATATTATCATTTCTTTATACTACTCTCCCACTTTTTATCTTTCTATTTCTTTATACTGCTCATCCACATTTTTACCTTTCTATTTCTATTTCTTTATACACCTCCCCTACTAAATCATACATCTCTCTAATTGCTTTTCCATTAATATCTTCTTTGTTTTTAACCACCGGAATATTTATATGAAGATAATTATCAGCATCATCTGGGAAGCTTGTAACTTTTCCTTTTGGAAAATGATATAATGCCCTTTCAAAATTCTTTAATAGTCTTTCTGTTTTTATTTCACTTACTAAATCTGGACTTGCACAACTTGTTTTTAAGATATCTTTTTCTATCTCATACCACTTTGATTCATCTTCCTGCATTTTAGGATTCCATTTGTTATTAAATCTATCTATTAAAAACTTGTTTCTTTTTTCATGATATTCATAATCTAAAACATACATACTTGGAATTTCGATATTTGTTATTCCCTCTTTATTTAACATTGATATAAATACACTTAATGCTACAATGTTTTTAGGCTCTATCCTATCTTTGTATTCTTCTGGAACCTCATCATTAACTGTATATTTTTTTCTGTTAATCTTTTTGTATAAATCGTTTTTTTCAGTTCTTACATTAAGATTTTGAATTGAGCCAATATGACAAATTTTTTTACCATCTTTTTCATATATTCCATATCTTATAACAGGTAACATATATTGGGGAACATAGCTAGAATTAGAATATTTCATTTTTTGCTTATCATATATTACAATTTCCATTTGTTTAAATGCTTCATCCCAAGTTCTAGCAATATTATTTTTTACTGTTACAATCATATTTTTCAAAAATGGAGGTTCGCCTAAAACTGTTTCTTTATCAAACTTATTAAAAGTTGTATCTTTTAACATTTTTGCTTGTTTTTCTAAAAAAGCTTCTGGATTATTAAAGTCTACTGGTGTTGCTCTAAGCCAAATATCTAAGAAACAATTTCTCATTTCGTATTTTGGAAAGTCCATATCTTCAGTTCTTTTAAAATACAATTCGATATTTTTTTCATATATTTGTCTTAGAAATTCGAAAAACTTTTTATAATCTTTTACAACCAATACTGGTGTTGTATCATTATTTTGAGTTTTTTCTTGTAAGGCTTTCATAACTTTTTTAGAGTTTTCTTTAAAAAAATCATTTTTACTAGCGTATTTGTTTAATTGTTTTTGAATAAAATCTAATGCTTCTTTTTCTCTAAAATCAAACTTAAAATTAACTTCGTGTTTACTAAATAGAAAATCTTCTATTGTTCCTGCAATAAATTCTAGAGATACATTTTCAAAAGTTGGTTTTAAATCTGGCGCGATTTTTCTCATATTTTTTACTCCTTTTTTATATTTCTCCTACTTTTTACTATTTTTCCTGCTTTTTTATTTCATACTTTTTGATTATATATCTAGAGTTGTAACTAATATTTTCATTAGTTTATCTATTTATTACTACATTATTTTTACTCACTCTATTATAACACAAAAATGATTAATATCATATACTTTGCAAGTATTTTTTATGTTTACTAGTTATAGTTTAACACTTTTTGTCTTTTGAGTAGCTGGAATCATAGAATTATGTAGCGTTCAGAAATATATTAATACGCAGTGGAGTGCGCAGTTTGGCGCTCCTACCTTATGTCTTTATCTCAAATCTTAGCGCCAGTAAACGAACGGAGTATTAATCATATTTCTGAACACTACATAATTCTATGATTCCAGTGGGTTATTTCATAAAAAAACTGTAACGTTTACTAAGCAAAGTATTACATTACTCATATACTTTTTTAACATAGGTCATCATATTTCCTTAATAAATATCTGAAAAATACCTAAAAAATGTTTCTTATTCAATAAATTCTATCAAATCATCTGATTGTATTCCATTCAAATTATAATAATTACTTGGAACTTCGCCTACAATTACCGCTTCTGCAATTAAAACTTGATTAACTATGTTTTGTTCTATGCTGTCAAATGGCGTTAAAACCGTAACATTGCAACTTACATTTAAATATATTCTATGTAATGTTTGATTGATTCCAGATTGAGAGAACTGTGAAACTAAATTTGTTTCTACATTTCCTACAGTTGCCATTTTTATAGGAACATTCGGTCCTCTACCAGATAAAATCTTACTACCCGTAAAAGTTCCAAGTTTTATAGAAAACTCTTCGCTATTATAATTTTCTAATCCGTCTTGAATTTTTAATGCAACATCAGAAGTTATCGCATTTACAGTTATAACATTCATTTGAATCATTTTTATATTTCCTTTATCATCTTTTATTACATTTGAAATATCATCATACTTATATTTTTCCATAACTATTGTTGCTTGTTCATTTGAAACTTTTGTTGCAATTGCTTTTGCCATATCAATACATAAGATGTTCACAGTTGGCTCAATAGTTGCAATTATTCTATTTGCTATAAAAACAGCAATAATAACTATAATTGCTGTTTTTATTAATTTTTTGTTTATGATATTATTATTTTGAAAAAATTGATTTAAATTATTTTGATTATTCTGATTGTTTTGATTGTTTTGATTGTTTTGATTATTTTTTACGTTATTATTATTCATATTAATTCCATTATTAATCACTTTACCATAATTATTTCTGAATTTTAAGTTGCTTCCTCTTCTATTTTTTCTTAGTTTTGGAAGCAATAATCTTTTTCTTGAATAAATTTTATCCATACTAACCTCTAAAGCCAATGGAAAGCCAATGGGAAAAGACCGTCCCCAAAGTCTTACACAAACTTTGGGATAAATAATTGCTGTCCAACGCTTAATCTGTTTTCATCTTCTATTCCATTCACTGATGTGATTGCATTTATTGTGCTTTTAAATTTTTTAGCAATATTCCATAATGTATCACCTGGTTTAACAAAATATACGACTATGCTGTATATATTTTCGTCTTCATTTTCTAAAATAGCTAAATTATCAACAACTTTTATTTCAATCATTTTTGAAATGTCTGAAATCACATTTAAATCTACATTTGCTTCAATACTACCATCTCCAGCTTCTGAAAATTGTTTTGTTGTTATTTCAATGTTTGTGTTTATATTTGAGTTGCTTGATGCACCTGGGCAGTCTAAGTTACAGCTAAATGGTATTGTTTGTGTTCTTAAATCTAATCTGTTAGTTAATCCTGAGATATATAAGATTTTCACTTCAAGTTCTCCATCATAAATGATTTTATCATTATAAATATTCTGTTTTATAATTTTAGGAATTATTTCAGAATTGCAAATTTTTGAATTTTGTAATTCAGGAATAACTATTTTTTCCGTTAGAGAGGTTTTGTTGTTTAAAATCTGTTTATCTTGCATAACAGTAATGTTTTTTTGGCTTATATCAAGATTTTCTGTTGGACTATATAAATCTTGTATTATATTTAATTCTTTTTTCTCAAAAACATTACAAGTTATTTCTATTTCGACTTCTATGTATATTGAATGTTCTTCAACACTATTTGGTTTTAATAACATATTTTTTATTTCATAACTTACATTACATAAACTGTCATCAGATACAGATGGCATATCAACAAATCCCATAACCGGTATCTGCCAATTTAGTTCTTTTATTCTATTGTCATCTGTTAAATAAACTAAATTTACTACCATATCTGATTTAGCTAAAACCTTATTATAACTTGTTTTTGTTTCTTTATTAATAATGTTAAGATTTACTTTCAAAATTTCTGCTAAATTATCAGTATTTTCCATTGTCATTGTATCTTTTGCATATACTTTTGTAATTCCTGTTCCAACCAATGAATCTATTATTGCTGATGTGTTTAGAATTTGAATGTCTTCCCTGTTTTCTATATCTTTTATAAATTCAATATTTTCGTTTGAATATACTGTAATGTCAATATCTATATTTGTTTTTATATTAACTTTTCTGCCGTTTAGTATTTTACATTCAATGTTATTTAAGTTTATAATACTTTCCATATTCATATTTGGATTTGAATTTTCCATATCTATTACTTTAGTAAAATCAATTACAGTATTAATTCCCCTTACAGTGCTGTTTTCGTCATCTGCTAGGTACATTATATATACTTGTACTCCACCATCTATTCTGATTTTTCCATCTAATATTTCTTTTTTATAAATACACACTGTTCCATTAGTGTTTATTGTGCTTAATATATCTGGTTTTATATCTGGAATTATAACATCACCTTCAGCTATTATGTTTTCTTTAGCTTTTCCAATTATTTGATTAACACATAAGTTTTCTTTTAATGTTTCTATAGCCATTTTTATACCTCCTACTTTTTATTTAGTAAAGTATATTATGGTTAGTTTCAAAATATTCTTAAATTTTAGTGTTATTTTTTTCTATTTAAAAAAACAAACCCTTTAAAATTGAACTCTACTTTTGGTTGTATAGTTCAAAGTTAAAGGGTTTGTTTTTCTTGAATACAATAATTTTAATTTTTACATTTTATTTGTCTTTTGAGTTTTAAACAAATTTTTCTTTTGGTTTTTGATTAAATATTTTTCTTTTGTGTTTTTTTATTTATCTTTTGATTTCCAAATCACTTTATCTTTTGTTTCTTTAAATTATTTTATCATTTGAAATTCGAATAAATTTATCATTTGAAACTTTGCATTTTTTCATTTGATATTCACATAAGTTTATCATTTGATTTTTACATATATTTCATCATTTGATATTTTAAATATTTCATCATTTGAACCTCGAATAATTTTATCTTTTGAGCATTCTATAATGTTGCTTTTACTTTCTTCATTTCCTCCGGAACTGGTGGTAATAATGGATTATATTTTTCACCATCAAAAACCTCTAGTTCTACAGTTCTAGTTAATATATCTATATAGCTCCATGTTGCATTTCTATCTTCATTATCATATTTTACTATAAACATATTTGGATATGCTTTCTCAACTGTAGCTTCTTTTTCAAACGATTTACTCCTTCCTAGAGAGCCCTTAACAATTATTCGTTGTTTGTTCCCACTCATTTCTTCAATATCTGCTTTAATATTTGAAATATCATTTTTGCAAATCATTTATAAATCACCTACTTCTTTAAGATACTTTGATTATAGCATCAGGGGTAAAAATTGTCAAAGTACACTTGCAACAGTGTTTTCGTCTAAACCTCAGTAATATCAACAGGTTCAAGGTTTATTTTTATCAATGTTACATTTTTATCACATTTTTATTACAAAATTATTACATTGTTTCATTTTATATATTTTTATTTATAAATAGCCTTTTTATTTAGTTTTTTCATCTCATATTCACATTTCGACATAATCAGACATAAAATATATTAACCTGCAAAAAATGGAGTGATGTTTAATTGAAAAGGATAAAAAAAGGTGATATAGTTGGAAGATTATCTTATGGAAAAGATATAATTTTCGTTGTTGATAGAATTATAAAACTAAATAATAACAATCAAATAGCAATATTAAAGGGCTTAACTATGAGAATTAAAGCTGATAGTGATATAACCGATTTAGAAATAATTGATAAAAGAATTGTAAAATCTAGTGAGAAAAAAATTGAGGATAGAATTTTGAATCATTTAAGTAAATATACAAAACGACAACGAAAATCTTATAATTTTGGTAAAATATTGCATTTAGATGGTGATAGTAGATATTCACAAAAATCCACTAGATACTATAGAGATATGGGTATTAACGCTATTGTTAAAAACATTTCGGAAACAAGACAACCATTGGTAGTAAAAGGTCTGCTTAGTAAGTATAGACCTGATATTTTGGTGATTACAGGGCATGATGGAATGATTAAAAGAGGTACTGGTTTTAATGATATTTATAATTATAGACATTCTGCATATTTCGTAAAAACTGTTATTAATGCTAGACAATGGGAGAATCACTCGAATAATTTAGCTATTTTTGCAGGTGCATGTCAAAGCTATTATGAAGCTCTTATCCAAGCAGGAGCAAATTTTGCTTCATCACCTGCTAGAATCTTAATAGATTTTATTGATCCATTAATAGTTGCTGAAAATATTGCTATTGCTGATAGAAATAATTTTGTTTCTATTAAGAATTTTGAAAACGAATTAAGAGATGGTCAAAAAGGTATTAGTGGAATTGGGAGTTTTGGGAAGAAAAATGAATGAGCAATTTTTGGATGGTCTTTTTGAGACTTTTTGGGCGGTCTTTTGAGACTCAAAAGACCGCCCAAAGAGTCTCAAAAAGACCTCCCAAATTGCTCACTTTTAATTAGCTTTATAAAACTCTTTTTCCTCATCAGTTATCTTAGTTAAAAACAATCTTGTATTTCTAAAATATCTAGTACAATCTAATGCTGCTTTTTTTATTTTATCACTTTCTGATTTATGGAAATTTGAGTAAATTATTTCATTGAAATTTCTTCTAAATTCATAGAAATATCCTCTGTCAAATTTGTTTAATAAATCATATATACCTAAAATATACTCCTCTTCAGCACCTTCAACTAAGGCTTTTTCAATAATTTTCATTACATCAACTGAATTTAATTCCTCTTGTTTTATAGAACATAGTTCAACTAAATTTTCTAATAACGTATAGTTTCCTTTTATTAATTCAGCATTTTCAACAGCTTTTTTGTATTCTTCTGAATCAAAATTTTCATCTGGTGTATTTTCTTCTTCAGCCATTGAAATATCATCTACATCGCATTCTATTACATCTGTTAATTTGTAATTAGATAATTTTTCTTCAATTTTCAAGCAATCATCTATAGAATTAACATCTGATAAAATTTGATTAATAACTTCAGACATTCTATAAACATCACCATTATCTAAACATTTAGCCATAAAAGCATATGCTTTATCATAATCTAAATTATCTAAACCTTTAATATTTTGATTTAATTCATATACTTTACTTATTCTTGTGAAATTATCATCTAATTCTTGAATAACTGCATTTGGTTCTGTAGCTAAACTAATGTTGTTTACTAAGAATTTTACATATTCAGAAATATTTCCACCTTCTTCATAAAATGGATCACTATTTTCTTTCAAGAACTCAAAAGATTTATCATAATTTTCTTTTGAAATACTTTCACTAATTCTTCTAATTAATACATTCATTATATTAGCAGGAATTTCAATTTCTAAATTGCTAAATAGATTTAATGCATTGTCTGGATAATAATTATAATTATCTGCAACAATTTCTAAATACTTAGTATACTCTGATTCAGAAATATAGTCTTTATTTGCGTTAATCAATGTATTTAAATTTTCAAAGTATTCTTTATCAGAAGGATTGTTTTTATATACTTCTAATAAGTTGACAAAATTATTTGTAATAAATTCCTTCTTATCTTGTTTATTATCAAATTCCTCAGTTAATTCTAATATTTCTTGACTTGTTAATTCAGTAAGATTTTCTTCTCCTAAAATATACGAATTAATATTTTTTCCTTTAAATAATTTTTCAGATTTTATTTTAGTTGCATACATTAATGTAGGCATATTTTCAATTTGATAATTTCTAGTTTGTCTTAAGAAATACACAAGAGGTCTACTTTTATTTGTAAAGAATGGTTTTAAATCATCATCAATATCATTCCATGCATTTCGTAAATCATCTGGCTCCATGCAATAATATTTTGTAATATCATCTAAATAATCGAAATCTATAAATAAAGTATTATAGAATTTTTCGAAATCCGCTTGTAGAACAGAAATCTTAGCTAATTGACATTCAAAATCCTTGCTATTTAAAATTTTATCATCAATTTTTCCGCTTTCTATTCTTTTGGCAATTAATAATTTATTATGAATATAATTATTAATTAGTTTTTTAGCATGTCTTGGTGTAACAACATTTCTATAAACTAAAACATTTCTTATAGTTTTTTCAAATGTAGCCAAATCACTGTATTCTTCAATAAAATCAGAAGCTTCTTGTTCAACTAAATTAACTGCATAATCTTTAATATCTGTGTTTGAAAAATGTGGCACATCAAATTTAAATTGAAATACCTTATCTAAAATTCTTTCTAATTTTAGAGGTCGGTAATTTGCACCATTTTTCATTTGATTTCTAACTTTAATTGCTTTTTCTAAAATCTTGTCATCAATTGAAACTAAAATAATGCAATTAATATATTCGCTGCAATGCTTAATATCATCAAGAGTTTTTAGCATTTTAGCAACAGTTAGTTTATCAATATCTTCAATAATAATTATATTTTTTCTTAATGAATCTATAATTTGTGAATTAATAATTTGTTTGTTAATTATTGTTGAATTTTGAGCAATATTATTCTGCTTAATATCCATTATTTGAGCATCATTATTTATATTTAAACTTGTTCCTTTAATATTATTTTCACTATTTTTCTTTTCTGCTACAGATTTTTTAGTTGCAATCATTAAAGTTTGCACAATGTATGCAATTGCAGTTAAGCCAAATGCGAAAATCATAATCATTAAGAAGTTTTCACGATAATTTAAATAAGTATTCTCAACAAAGAAAACATCATTACTATAAATAGATTTATTCCCCATATATTCCATGAAAATAAAAATTAAAGTTGTAATTAAAAAACAAATTAGAAATGTTAAAACGAATTTTACAACACTAAAAATCCCTTTAACTGCTGATTTTCTTTGGTCCTTTAAATCTTCTTTTTTATCTTCTTCTATATATGCATCACTATTATAATAATCATCAATTAAATTTTGTTTTTCTGTTTCTGAATCCACACTTTTTTGTGCATTTGCATCACTTGAAATAGCTGTAGATTGAACATTATTGGCAATGTCTGCATTATTTAAAACAGCATTATTGTTGATATTGGCAACACATTGAACGCTTTGTACACAATTCTCATCTAATATTTGTTTTAATGTAGTTTCATTTTTCCATATATTAATTTTTTTAACATTATATTCTTCAGGCAAATTTTCATATTTCTCAGCAACCATATTAATTATAGAAGATTTACCAATTCCACTTTTTCCATTTACAGATATTGCAAATGGTGGCTTTGTAGTGTCTATAATTGATATTATGTTATTAACTACATCTTTGGCTCCAAGTTTATCTTGGTTGATTGATGTGAGTTCTTCATCTTTAATAAAATATTTTTTTATTATTTCATCACTCATTATTAATTCAACATCCCTTCGATTTTTTTCTTATAAAGTATATCAGATTTTTGAAGGAATTTCAATGGGTTGGGGATTATTTAATCTCAAAAAAAGTATTGACATAATACTAATATTATGATATATTATAGTCCACACGTTTATAAACCCCATTCATAAATGAAAGGAGCATAATTATGTTCTATGATTATGAATATTATCCCGCTCAACCAAAAACACTCTTTCAGGGTACTGGAGCTGAATTAGCTAAAAAATTAAAAGCTAATCCTCAGTTATTTATAGTTGGCGGTGGTAATGGCTCATGGGTACTTGCAGGTTATTCATTTGGAAGAATCTATGAATTTGACAATGAATCCTCTCGTACACTCATTCGTTCAGTAACTCCTAGCAAAGATCTTATCAGACTCATGCACAACAAAACAAAAGTGACTGAGAAAGATTATCAGGTTATTGCTGAGGATCTGAATAGTGGTAAGTTGAGCTTTGATGAACTCACTAAACCTCTGTATTGAGCCGAAAAACAAGCTGGAGATTTTTTCTCCAGCTTGTTTTTTTAGTTCAATAATAAATGTCGAAATATGTAACAACAATCGTGTTACGCATTTCGACATTTTTTGACAAATTAAATTACTAATATTATTAATCTCTACTATACAAATCCCTTGTATAAACTTTATCTTTAACAACCTCCAAAGCACTTTCTAATCTATTAGCTAAAATAACATCACTATCTTCAGAAAATTCTTCGAAATCATTTACAACTCTACAACCATTAAACTCAGTTGCCTTTAAAGTAGGTTCATAAATAATAATTTCAACATCCTCATCTTTTAATCTTTCAATAATACCTTGAATGGCACTTGCTCTAAAGTTATCAGAATCTGTTTTCATTGTTAATCTATAAATACCAACTACTTCAGGGTCTCTACGCATAATCATTTCAGTTATATGTTTCTTTCTAGTTCTATTAGAACGTACAATAGCTCTAATTAAGTTTTGTGGTACATTATCATAATTAGCTAATAATTGCTTTGTATCTTTTGGTAAACAACCTGTCGCTTCTATTGTGTGTAATATTCTTAACAAAAACCAAAAGAAAACCTGTATTTATGCAGGTTTTAAGTAACTTTTGTTTTTCTTGACATATTTTAGTAAATTTTGATAAATATCTTGATATTTAAAAACAATCTCGACTTTTTTATCTTCAAAAATATATATGCATTCTATAAATTTAAAAAGTATATCTCTATCAATTTTCTTAAATAATTCTCTATTGTTAAAAAGTTTTATTAAATCAACTTGATAGTTTGGAATATTATCTAATTCTTCCAATTCCTTATCAATTATTTTAATTGTTTCTCTAATTTCTAAAATTTCATTATTATATGAACTTGAATAATTTTTATAATCTTCAAAAGTTATTATTTCTTCTTTCCAATCTGTATATAAAGATTGTTTTAATTTCATTTTTTGGTTAATACTTTCTGATAAAGTATTTTTTCTTTCTAGCAGAATATCTCCTTTTATTGATAATTTTTTATTTTTAGAAATCAATTCTAAATCATCATTTAATTTGGTAACTAACTTTATTTGCTTGTTAATTGATTTTCTTACAATTTCAATTAAATCGTCTTCTTTTATTCTATGAGGAGTACAGCCCTTTGAATTAACTTTATTAGTACCACATATATAATATTTTAATCTACTTCCATCTTTTCTTGGTCTTCTACTCTCTAAATAATAAAGTCCTCTATGACAATCATTACAAATTAAAAAGCCTGAAAACAAAGCGTAATCATGATTTTTTCTTCTTATTTGAATTATCTTTGAATAATACTTTTCTTGAATCCATTTAAAATCTTCTTTACTTACTAATGCTTCATGGGTATTTTCAACTCTAATCCAATCTTCTTTTTCTACATCTATTCTTTTCTTCAACTTATAACTTATTTTATTCTTTTTATTTTGAATTAAGTTACCTGTATAAATTTCATTTCTTAATATATTTGATATAATTCTTGGATTCCATTTTATTTCATCAATATTTTCATCTGTTACAATATTAGTCTTATAAGATTGACCTTTTTGCTTTTTATATTGAGAAGGTGTTGGAAATTTTCTTTCGTTAAGATAATCTGCAATCTGAATTGCTGTTTTATTATTTAATGCTAATTCAAAAATCAGTTTCACTATTTTTGCACCTTCCATATCAATTAGCAAATGATATTTATTATCTGGATCTTTTCTATATCCAAATGGTACATGTGCAGCTATATATTCTCCCTTTTTTTGTTTTATTCTATATACAGATTTTATCTTTCTTGAAATATCTCTTGCGTATTCATCATTAATAAGATTCTTGAAATTTACTAACATACTGCTCGATGACTCAGGATTTTTAAAGCTATCTATTTTATCAATTATTGATATGAATCGTACCCTCATAGTTGGAAAAGTATCTTCTAAAAATCTTCCAACCTCTACATAGTTCCTGCCAAACCTTGATAAATCTTTAACTATGATTGTATCGATTTTACTTTTTTTTAAATCTTTTAACATTTCTTGAAATCCTGGTCTATTGAAACTTGTGCCAGAATATCCATCATCTACATATTCACTAATAAAAACCAAATCTTCATTACTATCAATATACTTTTTTATAATTCTTCTTTGATTTTCTATACTATTACTCTCTGTATCTTTTTTAATTTTGTCTTCTTGGGATAATCTCAAATATATTCCAACTTTAAATAAAGTATCATTTTCATTTCTATATCTCGAAATAGACATTTTCATCACCTCCATTACAATTTACTTTATTTTGATTGTTTGTACGATTGTGTCATTTTATATTTTGCACATTATAAAAGCAGAGCTTCAATTTACTCTGCTATGTATTCTTTTTAATCTTTTTTGCTAACTTCAATAATTTTTTATATTCATCTTGATATTTAAATTCAATTTCAATAGTTCCGTCTTCATTTGAATAAATATTATTTATTAAATCATCAATTAACTTTTTATTAAGTGTTTTAATATTTTCATACTCTTTTATATTTTTAAATATTTCCTTATTATCATTTAGCTTTTCTTCTTCTTCCAATTTTTCAGAATATTTCTTGTATCTATCATTTAATATGTTAATTGTTTTTTCTGCACCATTAACATATTTCATATATTCTTCTTTTGTAATAATACCAAGTTTCCAATCTTCATAAAACTTTTGCTTTATTTTCCTTTTTTCTTTCATTTCTTTTTCAATTCTTTCAATTGTTGCTTTTGTATCATTATCAGTTCCTTGATTTATTATTTCATCAATTAATTTGTCTGCTTTGAGATATAGTTTAATTTGATGTTTTATTGCTTTTAAAACAATCTTATCTAAATTTTCACTTCTAATCATATTTTTTATACATTCATTTCTAGAAATATTAGTATAGGTAGAACAATAATAATTGTAATTCATAATTTCTGGATTACTTCTTCTATGTCCTGTATATTTTCTAATCATAAATTTTTTACATTTACCACATTTCAAATGTCCTGCATATAAATTAGGCTGGCTTTTAATTGCACCTGTATATTGTTTTTCTTCTAATATCTTTTGAACTTTTTTAAATTCCTCTCTTGTAATTATTGCATCATGTGTATTTTCGACAATGATCCATTCTTCTTTATCTGTTCTTATTGATTTATGGTTTTTATGACTTAAACATTTTTGTTTGCCTTGAATCAAATCACCACAATATACTTGATTTTCTAATATAGATTTAACCGATTGAATAGTCCATTTTTTATTAGAAATTGTTTCTTCTGTACAACTGGGATTTCCATATTTTAAATTTTGAACTTCTTTTTTATATCTTGAAGGGCAATAGATGTCATTATCGTTCAAATACCTTACTATAGCGCCATATCCTTCTCCATCTATGAATTTTTTATATATTAATTTTATTATTTTAGCTGCTTCGTCATCAATTATAAACTTATGCTTATCCTCTGGGTTTTTGATATAGCCATAAGGAGCAAGTCCTTGCATAAAATTTCCTTTTTTAGCCCCAATAAGTTTAACACTTCTAATTTTTCTAGATATATCTCTACAATACTCTTCATTTATCATATTTTTAAAAGGAAATATCATGCTATTTAGTGATTCAGGATTTTTAAAATTATCTATTTTATCACTTATTGATATAAATCTAATTTTGTACTGAGGAAATACTTGTTCAATAAAATTTCCAACTTCAATATAGTTTCTACCAAACCTTGACAAGTCTTTAACTATAATTGTATTTATAGATCCTTTTTGAATATCATCTAGCATTCTTTGAAAAGAAGGTCTTTTAAAGTCTGTTCCAGTAAAGCCATCATCTATATAATAATCATATAATTCAATATCACTCTCATTTTTTAAGTAATAATCAATTATTTCTCTTTGACTTGTCACAGAATTGCTTTCTTCTTTATCACCATCTTCTTGGCTTAATCTTATATATGCAGCACAATTAAATTTTTTCTTAGTTATTTCATTCGACTTATATCTACTTTTCCCCATTGCTTATCTCCTTACTAAAATTTCTTATCATTTCATATACATCATTATTCAAATATATAATTTCAATTGATTTATCTGATTTTACATATATTACTTCAATCAATTCTTCTAATATTTTTTCATTAAGTTCATCTAAATTACGATATTTCTTAAAACATCTTATAAAATCTTTAATAATTCTTTTGTCATGTGATAATGTGAATTCCTTTTCTTTAAGTTTGTTTAATTCTTTCAAAAGTTTCTTCATTTCGTTATTGTA
Source organism: uncultured Lachnospiraceae bacterium (assembly GCA_945917765.1). Taxonomy (GTDB): domain Bacteria; phylum Bacillota; class Clostridia; order TANB77; family CAG-508; genus CAG-492. Next base: position 62,969 of record CAMEHU010000001.1, read on the forward strand.
TGTTTCAAAATAAAAATCATAATCGTCATTTGTAATTAAATCTTTCTTTAAATCGTACAAAATTTCTTTTTTTAAATTTTCTAATTCTTCCATTCTCTTATTTTTTAAAGATATTTCATCTGCAATTTTAACTAATTCTTCATTATCATGCATAGAATCGAGTTTATTAATTTCAAAATCTATTAGAAATTCTGTATCACTATTTATTTTCTCAATTACTTTACTCATTAATTCTTCATATTTAATACTTCTGCTTAAGCAAAGTTTCTTTGACATTCTTTTATAAGTGAAACAATTATATACCAAATAAGTTTTATCTTTGTATTTGTTGCATGATGTTTTAACCATATTTTTTTTACAATCATAGCATTTTAAATATCCTCTAAAGATTGAGTTAAAAACATTTCTTTTTAACTTTGTAGCTGTCGTCCTAGATAAGATACATTCTTGAGCTTTTTTGAATGTTTCTTTATCTATTATTGGCTCATGATGATTTTCAACTCTAATCCAATCTTCTTTTGGCACAGGAACACTAACTCTTACTTTATTATTTAGTGTGGTAGTTTTTCCTTGAACTAAAGTGCCACAGTAAACTTCATTTTTTAGAATATTACTTATTTTTGTAGAATCCCAATAATATTTTTTAGAATGCTCAACATTATTTCTTTTACAAAAATGTTCTTTTGGACAATCAATATTTTCTTCATTTAGTTTATAAGCAATTTTTGTTGAGCTTTCTCCTGCAATGCACATTTCAAATATCATTGTAATTATATCTTTAACTTCTAAATCTATAACATAGTTTTTATCTTTTAATAAATATCCATATGGTGCAGAACCACTGGTTATTTCTCCATTCAACCTTTGTACTTCTTTTACTTTTTTTACTTTTCTAGCAATATCCCTACAATATTCATCGTTCATTAGATTTTTAAATGGTACTATTACGCTATTTAAAGACTCGGGATTTTTAACATTATCAATGTTGTCATTAATAGATATAAATCTTATTCCCATACTTGGGAATATATAATCTATATATCTTCCAACTTCGATATAGTTTCTACCAAATCTTGATAAATCTTTAACTATAATGCAATCTATTTTTTTATCATACATATCTTTCATCATTCTTTGAAATCCTGGTCTATCAAAATTTGTTCCAGTTCTGCCATCATCAGAATAATATCCGTAAATCGAAATATCATCTTGCTCGTCTATAAATTCGTTAATTAAATCCCTTTGATTCTTTATAGAATTGCTTTCTTCAAATTTGTTGCCATCTTCTCTCGAAAGTCTTATATAGGCTCCAGCTTTATAAATTTTTTTATCCATAGTTTATCTCCTTTCCTATCATTTCTAATATTTTCTTGTTTATATCGTTATATTTAAATTTTATTTCTATTTTATTATTTTCAAATACATATATTGTTTCAATTAATTCATCTACAGTTTCTCTATCCAATGAAGTGATATTACAAAATTGCTTATACTTCACAATATAATTATCTATTGTTTCGTCTTTCATGCCATTAAGTTTATCTTCAAATTCTTTAATTTTATTATTAATTTCATTTATGCTTTTAGAATAATTTTCTACAAATATAAAATAATCATTTTGAGATATAATGTTTTTTTTCCAATCCATATATGATTCTCTTTTCAATACATCTAATTTTGATAATTCTTCATTTAGTTCTTTTATTTTCTCTTTATACTCTGCTTTCATTTCTTCTTTTCTATTTTCAGCATAAATTTTTTTTATTAATTTTTCTTGTTCTAAAACAAGTTTAGTTTGATTTTGAATTGCTTTTAATACTAAATCTTCTAAAACTTCATATTTAATACCATGTCTTGTACATAAATTATGAGATTTTCTTGTATAAGTTGAGCAATAATAGTGAACCACTCTTGATCCATCTTTTCTTATAGTGCCAGATGTATTTTTATGCATAGCACATTTACAATCACCACACTTAACTTTCCCTGCAAATGTTGATATTGTCCCATCATGATTACATTTCCATCCTCGGCTATCTAACATCTTTTGAACTTTATCAAAATCATTATAACTTACTAATGCTTCATGAGTTCCTTTTACAATAATCCAATTTTCTTTGCTGTTTTTTACTCTTTTGTGTATTTTATAGCTAACTGTCTTATATTTACATTGAACCATTTCACCTAAATACACTCTGTTTCTTAATATATGAGCAACCATACTATCATTCCAATAGTTGCTTTTACCACTATTTCTATAATTACATTTGATTTTTAAAACATTTATTTTATGAAGTGATGGAGTATTTATTCCATCTTTATTTAATTTTCTGGCAATTGCTGTTGTTCCTAATCCTTTTAGTGCATTTTTAAATATTTTTTTTACAACTTTTGCAGCCTCGTCATCTATAACCAATTTATGTTTGTCTTCGGTACTTCTAATATATCCATAAGGAATCATTGAACCCATAAATTCGCCATTTCTTTTTCTTGTATTTAATGCATATTTAACTTTTTGTGATATATCTCTACAATATTCGTCATTCATTAAATTTTTGAAAGGTACTATAATACTGTTTATTGATTCTGGATCTTTATAACTATCTATACAATCATTAATCGCAATGAATCTAATATTATTAACAGGAAATATCTGCTCTAAATAGTTACCAACTTCAATATAGTTTCTACCAAATCTTGATAAATCTTTTACTATAATGGTATTTATAACATTATTTTCGACATCAGCAATTAATCTTTTAAAATCTGGTCTGTCAAAATTTGTTCCAGACCATCCATCATCAATATAATAGTCATATACATTTAGTTCTTTATCCTCACTAATATAACTATTAATAAGTTCTCTCTGATTTGTTACAGAATTACTTTCTTCTTTATCTCCATCTTCTTGACTTAATCTAATATATATTCCAACATTCCATTTATTCATATTCTAATTCCCCATTCTGGAATAATAATGTTTGAAATTTTAACACCATTCCAATATTTAATCTTAATATTTGCACATTTATTTTGAAAAATTTTATTTTTAATTTCTCCCATTGTTATATACTCTCTTTTTATTTTTGCTAAAGTCTGTGAAATCATATTTATATTTAATACACTATCTTCAGTTTCTTCTTTTTTGCTAATTCTAACGTACATAGCAAACTTCAATTCATTCATATTTTTCTCCCTTCGGCTACATAATATCTAAAATTTAAAGACCAAGCCAATGTGCGATTCTGGAATTTTTATACTTGATTATTTATTAATAATTTGCTTTATAGCATTATGAATACAGTCCTCAGCCTCCACTCCATTTTCTTGATATGAAAATTTAACAACATAACCATCAATATTAAAAAAATAAGGATTACTAACTTTTTTTAAAAAGTCAATAACCCTTTCTTCTGGTTCTAAATTTTCATCTATTTTTATATTATCTATATTATCTATTTCACTAACATTAATGTTTTTAATATTCATACTTTTGTAATTATTTATTTTACTTTCGATTTCTTTTTGTTCTTCTAAACTCAACGATCTCATAATTACCTCCTTCTAAAACTTTTATTCTGTAGCATTCTAAATAAAATTCATTTTTTTTATAATTCCAGATAGAGGATTTCATAACTACATCAAGCACCTTTTCTTTAGCCTCATTCATATTATGTGCTTGCAACATCATATTTTCTTTTTGGTTATTATGGACAATACAAACTAGATAATTAAATAATCTTTCTCTCATTGCTTATCCTCCCAAGAAGAACATCTACTTGAAACTATACAAGCAGCATAACAAAATATTGCTATTATCAAAAATATTATTCCTATTATTATAATCATTTACTTTTCCTCCTAAATTCCAAAGTTTTTTCTAATCCTTTATTTATCTTTTTTATAGTTTTATTATTTGCTCTACCTATAAATTCATTCTTAATTCGGCTTTTATCTAATACTCTTATTTGTTCTAATAAAATAACTGAATCATACTTCAGCTTTCCAAATTTTTTTATATTTATATGAGATGGCAAATTTGGTTTATTGTTTATTTTTTTAGTAAGTGGTGCAATTATAACGGTTGGATTTTTCCAGTTTCCTTTATCAGTTTGTACAACAATTACTGGTCTAATTCCACCTTGTTCACTACCTATTTTAGGTTCTAAATTTGCATAAAAAATTGTGCCTTTTAAATATCTCAAAACTACTCCTTCCTTCATGTAAAAAGGTCAAACATAATTTGACCTTTATTGATTTCATTATATTTATTATTGTTAATATTTTTCCTTGAACCCCTTAACACTGGGAAATCATCAAACGATTGAAAGCTACTTCAATTCCACGAGAATTTCACTCTCTTGTGGTTCTCACAAGACTGCCCCCATTGCGTGAGTCTGTGGCTAGGCAGGAGTATCATTATTACTATTATTAATCTTCGCATATTAGGAGCAACCTAATTTTATAATCAAATATTAATCGACATGCGTATTTATTAATGTGCTTTTAATAATAGGAATGTATTTGATGAATGTATATAAAATTTTCAAAGATCATAAAGTTTCTTAGCTTTAAAAATAAAAGCGAGGAACTTTGAAAGGACTTTATTCCTTTCAATTGTTTCCTCACTTAAATCAGAAATCGGAACCTATTTTTTTAAATTAATTTATTTTTTTCAAAATAACATTTAATTTTATTTCTTCCTTGTTCTAATGATTTTCGAATCATTCTATCTGAACAATGCTCTAATGTTGCTATTTGAGAAGTTGTTAATTCTTCAAAATAAAACATTTTAATTCTTCTTTTTATAGTTTTTGGTAATTCATTAATTGCTTTCATTAAATCTTCATACCTAGATTTTTTTATAAAGTCATCTTCAATACTACCATAAATAAGATTTGCTCTTTTATATAATGTTTCTTCATACACTTCTGATCTTTCTTTATGCCTTTCATCTTTATTCATTTGAGATTTATCTTCTAGTTCAAATTCATTAAAAGCCTCAAATTGTTTTTCTGTAACTTCTACAGTATTTAATATATTTTTTACATCTTTAAATTCAACATAGTATTTATTATTAATTACTAATAATGTATATGGATTATCTTTACTTTTCCTTCTTTTAGGTCTATTCACCTTTATTCCTCCAATCAATCTAAATTTTTTAAATTGATTGGAATAGGTGGACTTCTACACCTAAAAACCGACATTTTTCGACAAAGAAAAAAGCCAGTCGTAAAAACGTTTTTGTCTTTACAACTGACTTTAACATCAAAATTATTTAATTTTTGAGGGTATTTATCCCACGAATATTCAATATAAATAAAACAAAATAAAATTTTAACATAGTTGAAAACTCTCATAAGGCGAATGTCCTCCTTATGTAGAGCTAATGTCTTATAAGAGCTATCACAAAAGAATTTATTTGTCCTTTGTAACTCTTAATATTAAATTTTATTTCTTTTTATTCTTTAAATATATTTACAATACATATATCAACTAGCCACCATTATGACATTGCTGCTACTTGGGTTGTATTATATACTTTTTTCCTACAAATTTCATTATATTTAAACATTTTCTTAAAAATTGTTAATTTTAAGTATAAAAAAAGAAACACAACTCAAATGTGCTTCTTCACAATTAAAATTACTGATCGTTCTTTAACAGCTTTTGAGATTTGTCTATGTCAATAAAATAAATCATTTCCAATATTAAAATAAAATTATATTGATATGAATAATTATTTTCAAAAATACCATATAAAGAAAATAATATAAACACCAAAGATATCATTTTGTTTTTGGAAATTTTTTTGGCAACAGAAAAATTAATTATTATATATAATGTAAATATTATAATTCCATCAATATATAAATGAGTTAAATATACATTATCTAAAGGAAAACCCGTAATAATAGATTTATCAAACAAACCTATATTATATGTTGTGACATATTTATTCCAAAAATATAGCCTATTACTTAATATCTCATTTAACTTTCCAAATTGTAAATATTTACTTGCGAGAAAAATAGATATAATTGTTAATATAAAATAACTATATTTCATATATTTCTCATACTTATTACTGCTAATTTTATCTGTTATTAGATTTAATATAGCCAAAATAATTGCAATTAAAAATCCTGTTCTACACAAAGTGATTTTATAAAAAAATAAACTAATCAAAAATATTATAAATGATACTTTTATTTTTTTAGCCAGTACATAATCTTTTTTATATATCATAAATGAGGCAAATATTGGTATTAAGCACAAAAACAAAATATTAATTCCAGCAAAACCAAAGCTGTATCTTGTCACTATACCATCAGCCATTACTCGTGCAGAATTGTTAGATGGCAAAATGCCAATCAAATATAAAAGAATTGTACATATAAATAATAATAATGAATTTATAAAATAATATTTTATAAATTTTTCATCTCCATTTTCTTCTACAGAAAATATAATTGCAAATATAATTGCAAATAGGAAATCGAATTTTGGATTAATAAAAACTATAATGCCTCCCATTATTAAAAGACAAATTACTTTTTTAAAATCCTTTTTTCTTATTTTATAGCTCAATATCGAAATAAACGAAACAAGTATAAATAATGTCATAATTATTGTCGGTGTTTCAAATTTTCCGACAAACAAATAATTCCACATTGAAAAATATTTTAAAAATAATGCTACAAAAACAATAACAAACAAAATCAAATTCTTTGGCTTTATTTTCATTTTCAAACCTCCTTATCTAGAACCAGTAATTACATTATAAAATTTAGGCAACATTTTATTTATAATCTTTGAAATTAATTGTATCAACCACACTGTTAATATTATAGTTAAAATGTATACTATTATTGAAACATAAGAATTATATCCTAAAATAATAAATAAGATTTTTCTTACTACTTTTATAACAGGCAAGTGAATACAATAAATAAAGAAACTTATTTTTTCAATATTATATATTTTATACTTATATAAACTAAACATATCCAAAATAGATAATAAAATAATAGGAGATAACATTCTATAAATATAATATATCCTTGATGTTTCTTCAAAAGTAGATACAATAATTGCAAACAAAACATATAAAATTATAAATATTGGTAACTTGCTTTTTTTATTTTTAACAATATTTTCTTTTATGTCATAATCTTTGCTATGTATTCCCATATTTGCACCAAATAGATATATTGGCAACCAAAATATTGGATTAGAATATCCAAATTTAAATATCAAATTTACTGTTAAACATATAAGCATAATAATATAGTTTAATTTTTTTGACTTTTTCATTATAAAATATATTGCAGGTGCTAAAAAACTATAAATTATTAAATCACGTACAAACCACATACCTTCAGCACAATTAGCCATCAAAATATTTTGAAAAATATGACTTATACCAAGTTCAAATGTATTATTAAATAATGTGTTTACCTTAGGAATTAAACAAATTAATTCATAATATATTAAGAAAAATATTGACCAAAAAAAGTATGGAATAACCAACGAAAAGAATCTGCTTTTATATTTTTCTTTTATTTTTGAAAAGTCGAAATTTCTGTAAAATAAATAAGCTGATAATATAAAGAATGCTGGAACACTTGCATCACACATTACAGAAATAATTTTATATATTTTTGTTATCATAAAATTATTATCGCTAATAAATCTCAAACAATTAGAATGCAATATTACAATTAATAATACAAGAATAAAATTAATATGTGTTATTTTTTTTGATACATTTTTATTCACTTTTTTCGTTCCTTTCCTAAAAAATCATATTTTATATAATTAAAATTAATACAGAAATAAAATAATGCAGAAATAGATACTTGTAATAATAATTTTAAATATATATTTTTTATCAAACATCCTATAACTATAATTATAAGTGCCATGGCTATACATTTATATAAATATTTTATAAAAAATTTAATCACATTTTTATAATCAATAAAATTCTTTGTACACACAATTTGATAAAGCATAACAAAAAATTCAGCTACTATGGTACCAATGCACGCACCATATGCACCATATTTCCTTATAAATATTAAATTTAGCACAAAATTCACAACAGCTCCAATAATAGTTGAATATACATAGATGTTGTCTTTTTCTTTTGGGATTAAATAGCTTGTTCTAATAACATTTGCAATTGATGTGAATATTACAGTTGGAATTAGAAGTTTGATAATATTACCAGTAATCTCAAATTCCTTTCCAAAGAAAATTGTTGAAAAATCAGAACTTACTAAGAATATTCCAAAACACATAGGCATAATAAAGAAAAATGTTAATCTAAATGTATCCATTATCTTTCTTTCATATTCTTTATCATTGGTTTTTGACATGTGTGGCAACATTACTGTACCTAAAGCTGTTATAAAACTAATAGGAATATTAATTATCTTTTCAGCACTCTCATAGTTTCCAAGTTCAATAGTATTTGAAAACATTCCAATCATAGTTTTATCCATAACTCTGTATATAGAATATGCTATTATAGGAATAAACAATATCAAGCAAGGCTTCAAATTCTTCATAATTTCTTTAAATGATGGTTTACTAAATTTAATATATTTTTTTATATACAACCATAAATAAGCTTGACTAATAAAAGTACTTCCACTCATCAATAGAGTATATTTCCACAAATCATTGCTATCTTTTACAAATACAAAAGTTAAAATTAATGAAAGTACTTTTATTATAATATTTCTACTAATAGTAATTTTAAACTTTTCTATCCCAAAGAAAAACCAATTAATATCCAATAGCACACTTAGTAAAAAAATAGATTGTATTAACATTATTTTCAAATTATATCTATACATAAAAAATATAAATATATAGTAAGCAGCAATCATTATAGATGTCAAAATAAATTGTAAACAATAAATATTAATAAAATTTTCTGACATTTTTTCTTTATCTTCACTGCTTTTAGCTATTTTTCTCGATCCATAATTATTTATTCCAATTAAACCACATAACATAAAATAGTAAACTATTGAATATGTATAAGAATATATCCCTACATTTTCAACACCTAATGCTCTAGAAATATAAGGCGTTGAAATTAGTGGAATGATGAAAATAAAAATTTGATACACTATATTATACATAAAATTTTTATTTGTTGTTTTCATTGTCTCTTCCACCAACACTTTCCCTCAAATATTTTATTGCCTCCATCTGCAATTCTTTTATTTGATTATTGTATTCGGAATAATCCACATCTTTTAAATAATTAAAATTATTATCAAAATCATATGCAATAAGTCTATCTAGCATTTTCAATTGTGATAAAAGAGTTATAACTCTGTCATCATCTCCATACATATCTCCATTTTTTATAGTAAAAAATTTCTTATTATAAATAGTCGAAAATATTGTTCCATGAAACGAAGTAGTTAATACTAAATCAGCATTTTTTATATAGTATAAATAAGATGATGGATTTTCGTATTTAGCAAGTTCAAAGCCGAATCTTTTTATCATTCTTGTGCTATATGATTTACAACTCCATGTTATTACTTTCAAATTATATTTTTTTGAAATTTTCTTTACATATTTACATATATTTTGATTAAAACTTGGACAATAAAAAAATATATATTTTTCTTTTTCATTAATATCATTAGCAAGTATTTCATCATAGCAAGTTGCTGTTAAAATTAAAGTTGGATCTATTAGTACAGGCACATCTTTATTAATCATATCTTTAATCCATTTTTGTCCATTTCTTTCACGTATAGATAAATAATCATAGTTCATTAAATATTTTTTATATTTTTCAGGATTTTTCGCATATTTTAGTATATTTTTTGAACCAAAGCTTGGTGCATAAGCAACTTTTTTTGCACTATTTACCCATGGCAAAAAATATGCGTCGTCTGCATCTGGAATAGTCACATTCCAAATTTGGTCACTCCCAGAAACAATACAACTATAATCTTTATCATTTAGTTCATTCATATTATTAAATTTATTTTTTGATAAATGAAAATTTTTATCTCTAAATTCTTCGTATTTCATATTATTCATTTTTAATTTTCTATGATTAGGCAACAATAAAATATTCTTTAAAATATTTTTCAAAGAGTTATTCTTAAAAAATATTTTATATAAATTTTTTTGACCTTCATTAGAAAAATCTATTATTTCTACATTATCACTGCAATATTTTTCAATGGATTTTTGCATTGCATATGATTCAAGCATAGAACCACAATTATATGAATTATGAAACGTTATTATTCCTATCTTTTTCATTTTTTTCTCCTTTTATATTAAAATATATTCTTCACTATTTTTTTTGAATTTATTTCTTCGTATAAATCTAAACAAATGATACAAAAGACATTTCAGTTTAATTTTGTATAATGCATATTTAATTTTATTGCTTTTACTAACCATCAAACATAAAGTTTCTGCCTTATTATATGGAAAACTATATAACCTACATATATACTTCTTTGCATCACTATACTTTTCAATGTAAGATATCCTCTCATAAAGCATTATAATAGCTCCTTGCAAGCAAAATTTTTTTATTTTTTCTTTATCATCTTCCAAAATATCGTAATCATTTAATAGATTAGTAATTTTTTCATGAAATAATACATCAGAATCAAATATTCTGATATCAAATTTTTTTGTAGTTTGACCTACATATCTTCTATACAAATAAATTGGCTCGTTTATACTTTGTATCTTTTCGGCTTTACTTAATGCTTCAATATTAAATAACATATCCTCTCCATTTATTATCTTATCATTAAACAAAATATTATTTTTCTCAATAAATTCTTTTCTAAAAATTTTTGAATATGGACCAGCTATACATATATTTTCTTTATTATAACCAATTATATATTTTAGCAAATCATTTTTATTAGAGTCTAAATTGTACTTTGAAAAATAAACTATGTCATAATTTTCTGCCATATAACTATTTATCTTGTCAAACCAATTTTTTTTAAGTTCATCATCAGCATCTACAAACATTATATAATTGCCTTTAGCTTTTTTAATTCCTAGATTTCTAGAGTATGAAACTCCATTATTAGAATTATCTATAAGTTCAATATTTTTATACTTTTTCATAAGTTCTTTTATAATTTTTAAGCTATTATCTTTCGATCCATCATTTATAAGTATTACTTCGAATGAATTTTCAATATTATCAAAAATTGATTTCATACATTTTTCTAAATACTTTTCGGCATTGTATACTGGAATAATTATCGACAATTTCATTCTTTTTCACCTAATTTCTTTATTTTTTTCAACACTTTTCTAAAATTCACATATATATAAATAAATAATAAATTTTTATTTAGGTACATACTAAGTAATATTGAATAGATTTTACTATTAATGTATTCTTTTTGTATTTTATTAATTATACTTATGAAATCTTGATTATTTATAATCGTTTTTAATTCTTTAAATTTGTTTACTTTAGCTAATTCTTTTTCAATTAATATAATTTTTTTGTTATCAATTAATTTTTCATAACAATTTTTTGTAATCGAATTAATTTCATCAAGAGATTTATTAAAAGACTTTACATTGTTTAAAATGTTATCACTTGATAACGTAATACTATTTGTATTGCTTAAACAATAATAATAATTTGCTTCAGCAAATTTTACATATTTAATATTATTTAAGTATTCAACTAGAAATAATGTATCTTCCATAAAATGTAATTCAGATGAAAACTTCATTTTTTTTATTATTTTTGTTTCAAACAAGCAACCCCAAACACATCCTGGAAATGAATTAGCTAGTATTTTTTCAATAAAATCACTAACCAAAATCTTATCTCTTTCAGTTTTATTATTAAAAATTTTATTACCTTTAAATGTTTTATAATTACTTCTAACCATAGTATCTTTTTCACAACAATTTAAAAGAGCTTCCAACAAATTTTCTTCCAAATAATCATCTGAATCTACAAATGTTATGTAATCTCCTTCTGCATTTGCTATTCCCCTATTTCTTGCACTTGAAGGTCCTTCATTTTTTTGAGTAAAAATTTTCAAAATTATATTTTTATTTTCATTTTTGAACTTTTTACATATTTTTAAACTATTATCTTTTGAACCATCATCAACAATTATTATTTCATAATTACTATAGGTTTGTCTTTTTATAGAATATAAACATTTTTCAATGTACTTTTCGGCATTATATAATGGAATAATTATTGAAATTTTTTTCATTTTCTTTCCTCTCTTATTTGTTGTTATATATGCATCTAATTTTATTTATATATTTATTAATATCACTTACTTCATCAAATTGTTGTAATGCATTTTTAGAATATTCTTTTAATTTTTTATCATCTTTCAACAAACTGATAATAGCATCCTCTAGCTCACTGTCATTGCTTGATAAATACCCGTTTTTATTTTGCTTAACAATATCTTTCAAACCATCTGTAGGTGTGCTAATTATAGGCTTACCTAATGCCATTGCTTCTAATGCTACCATTGGAGTTCCTTCATATCTTGATGTCATAACTAATATTCTAGAATTATTTAAAATCTTGTAAGGATTTGTAACATACCCAAACAATTTTACATTTTCATTTAATTCAAAATTATCTATTAATTCTTTTATACTTTCGTACAATTCTCCTGTTCCAACTATTGCTGCCTTAATATTGTAACCTTTTACTTTAATATTTTTTATTATTTTTAATAATCTTTCAGGGTTTTTAGCATAAGTCAATCTTCCTAAATAAATAATATCAAATGGTTCATATTTATTATTGTCATTTTCTATACTATTGATTATTTCCTTTTTATTAATTACATTATATAAAATAATAGATTTTTCTTTAACTTTATCTTTAAATATATAATTATCAAAAGCGCTTTGTGAAACCCATATGATTTTAGAAAAATTCTTAGAGCAATAATTAAACATCAGCGTTTTAATATTTACTTTTCTCATATTTTCATGATTCGAATGAACATGAGAAATTATTTTTGTTTTATTTCCACATATTAAAGAAGCCATAACGCTTGCTTTTATATCATGGGCATGAATTATATCTGGATCAAATTCTTCTATTGCTTTCTTTGTAGATTTATAATCAAATTTATTAAGCTTTAAATGTTTTACTTTTCTCTCAGCTAGGCTTGCTTCATTTGGACCACTAGGACTACAATACACCATTTGAAAATCTTTGTCATTTTGAAATCCATTTATTATTTGGCATGCTACATTTTCTGCACCCGAGAAAACATCAGTACATATTAAATGTAATACTTTCATTAATTCATCACCTTTCTTCTATATTCTTCATAATATTTTTGAGTTAATTTATTTGCTTCTTTTTTTATATTAAAATCTTTTTTAGAAATTTCGTTGATACAATTCTTTCTTTTAAATGATTTATATTTCTTTAAAATTGTATATGTCCACTCTTCTACACTCTGATTTAACGATAAAAACTCAGTAGTATCCAACACTTTTGTTTCTTTTGTCATATCATCAGAAAATATACATAATAATCCTGTTGCTTGTGCTTCAACTCCAACAACTGGTAATCCCTCATAAAGGCTTGGTAAGCAAAATACATCAAATGCTTGATATAATTCATTTATATCATTTCTTTGCCCTAAAAATTTAACACTGTCCTCTATTCCTAATATTTTAACTTTTTCTTTCATTTCTCCCATTAAAGGGCCTTGTCCTGCAAGTAATAAAATAGATTTTTCTTTTTGTTTATGTACTTCATTAAATATATCAATTAAAAATCTATGATTTTTTTGTTCAACAAATCTACCAACATGACCAATTACTAAAGTATCATCTTCTATATTTAATTCTTTTCTTTTTTCTTTTCTTTTCTCTTCATCATATTTAAATTTATCTAAATCAATTGCATTGTTTAAAAGATAAACATTACCATTATCATATTCTTTGTTTCCAAACAACCATCTGCCAGCAAGTTCTGAACAACACATATAATCTGTTGCAAATACTTTGCTAAATGGTCTTAATACTTGCTTTAATAAATTCTTCTTTTTTTCTTTTTTATTTGTCGTGCTATGACTATGTGCAATTCTTACTGGAACTCCAGCACACTTTGCAGCAAACAAACTAAAAACTGATAATGTATTAATATGTGAGTGAACTATTTTGTATCCCCCAGATTTTAATACTTCTTTTAGTTTTTTATGATACTTAAAAACTTTTTGATATGGTGGTATTAAAATAACTTTACCACCCATTTTTTCTATTTCTTCATATGGAATATTCGTAGAATCTTCATCACATATAAAATCAAACTGAATTTTAGTTCTATCAATATGTCTATAATAATTCATTACGACAGATTCCACTCCACCACCAAGCCATTTTCCTATAATTTGTGCTACTCTTATCGGCTCATTTTTTTTCACAAAATTCACTTCTCCTTAAAAAATCATTGCACTATACAATGCAATGATTAAATACTCAAACTAACTACTATTGTATAATCTATACTATATTTTTAAATCAATCTGTTTTTTCTTTCAAATATAATGTTCATCTGAAAGAAACTCGAAAATATTATACACTAAAAGGACTAAAATTTCAACTTTTTCAGCCATTTTTTTACTCAATTTTGCATAGTAAATTTTGTCAAAATTTATGTTTACGAAAATTCCATTATATTTCATATGGTTTTCTGATATTTTATCAATATCTTATGTATATGACTATTCAAAAACTGAATAGCCATTTTTATAATAATTCTTTCAATTAACCATAAAATAATTAAATTGTGATGATTTACTCCATTCATAAGAACTCCATAAATCTGTACCATTACTTCCTGGATCAACAATATTTACATTGTTTCCATTCACTCCAGTAATAGCAACCCAATGTTGATTCCCTGGTGTTGCACCTTTTACTTCTATAGTCAAATAATATCCTTGATTATAATATTGAGTTATTAGTGCAAGTTTTTCAGTTCTTGATTTTCCTCTTAAATTAACATTACCACCATATTTAAAATTAGGAACTGCTTTAGTAACACCAGCATATTGAAGATTTCCATTTATATCAAAAGCATTATTTGCATTTAGTACTTCCAAAAAAGTACCTGGATTAAATGGAGTAATAGTTGTATTGCAACCAGATTTTTCTATTAAAATTGATATAGAAGTAACCAAACATCCTATTTGTCCAAGTGTACTATTCGTATTTCCAATTTTTATATTTGACCAACTTTGACCATTTTGTCGCCATGATATATATTCTCCAGAGTCAACATTACCATAAATAGCACCATTCCATAGTGCAGCATATTTTTGGCTAGACAATTCATTATATTGTTTTAATTGATTAGCATTAAAAGAATATTCCATTTTCATCTGTTCAGCTGTTTTTGAAATAAGTTTTATATGCAATACTCTTTTCTCAACTTCTTTAGGTAATTCATTAGTATTAATCCCTTGTTCAATAACCTTTTCTGTTTTAACTTCAGATGAAATATTATTCATATTCCAAAATATTTCTTTAAAAGTCTTTTTCTTCTCTTCATTCATGGTCATAACTTCTTGGTCATTAACGCCTTTTGATTCTTTTATAGTATAAACGAGCAATACATCTTTCCACGAAGCCATTGTCCCCTCTAGTATATAGTCATCATGTGGATTCTCATCTTGAATATTTTGCAATCTATCAGCAAATTCTTGATTACATTCTGCTACTACCTCTTTCATAGTTAAAGAATTAGCACTTGTTTTTTCGCTAGATAAAAAAATCCCAAATATAGAACTGCATAACATGGCTACTAAACAAACAACTAAGATTATTGCAACTGCCAACCACCCTCCTGCCATAATAGCTGTAACCAGAGCCTTTGTACTAATAACTATTCCTTTTATTGCTGATATTGTTGCTTTAATTGCCATCCTAATTCCCTTAATAGTCGATTTAGCAGTTTCTTTGGCTAGTTGCATTGCTCTTTTACTTACCTTAACACTCTCTTTGGTCATTTTTTGAGTTTTTATTATGGTATCTTTACTTGTTTTTATAGCCATCTTACTATTTTTTATAGTTGATTTACCAGTCTTAATAGTATCTTTTGCTAATCTTTTAGCCTTTTGCTTATCTTTAAATTCTTTAATTTTAATTTTTGATTTTATAATATTTTCTCTTGTCTCTTTGAATGATTTTTTTCCATATTTATTAAATTGAGTAGCAATGGTACTAGAAGTTATGCTACTAGCACCTGTTACTGCATTGCTACCATAATCAATAGTATTTTCTTCATTATTATTTTTGTTAGAATTATCTTTCAATTTTTCTTTTGTGCTAACAATATTATCTTTTAGATTTTTAGTTCCTACTACTGCTTTGTTTAAAGTCTTTATTGTTTTAGGCTTAGAGTCTTTTGTTTTTATATTAGCCAATATTTACCACCTACTTTCTATTCACCTTCTCCAGGTTTTGTAGTCATCAACTTATAAAGTTTTGTATTAGTTGGAAATTTATTTACGAATGGAATTAACGAACTACCAACTTTTAGTAATCCTTGTCCTACACCAACATTAGTTATATATCCCATTTGCAACTCAGAAATATTTAACAACTTTGAAAGTTCAATTCTATCAGTACTTGCTTGATTTAACATCACTATAAATTCAGAGTTTGCAAGCATAGTTCTTGCAGTATGACTTTGAAGTAAATCATCTACATTTTGGGTTATACCTGTACAATATGCTCCATACTTTCTTACTCTTTTCCATAAGGTAAATAAAAAGTTTGCTGAATATTCATGTTGAAATAATAAGTAAATTTCATCAATAAAAATAAAGGTATTTCTACCTTTTGCTCTGTTCTCTGTTATTCTATTTAATATACTATCTAAAACCACTAACATTCCAATAGGTTGTAATTGCTTTCCCAAATCTAAAATATCATAACAAATTAATCTACTATTAGTATTCACATTAGTTTGTTTTGCAAAAGTATTTAAACTACCATTTGTAAATAATTCTATCGCAAGGGCTATTTCTTTGGCTTCTGGTTCTGTTTGCTTTAAAAGTTCTTCTCTAAAATCTTGTAGCGTTGGTGGTGTTCCCATATAATTTCCTTGCTGAAAATGTCTATATACAGAAGCAGTACATCTGTCTATTATTGATTTTTGTTTTGGCCCTAAATTATTACCACCAATTAACTGCTCACACAATGATAATATAAATTCTGATTTTAATATTACAGGGTTTGCACCGTCACCATATTCACTATTCATATCCATTGCATTAATATGATTATCACTTGTAGCTGATATATGAACAACTTCTCCTCCTAATGCTTTGACAAGTCTTGATTCTTCTCTTTCAGGATCTATCAAAATTACATCTGCATTAGGATTTCTTAATATTACAGATACAATTTCGTTTTTAGCCGTAAAAGATTTTCCACTTCCAGAAACTCCAAGTATAAAACTATTACCATTTAATAATTGCTTTCTGTCTGCAATTATCATATTTTTACTAATAACATTTTGTCCATAATAAATACCATTTTCATGATTTATTTCTTGTACTCTAAAAGGCATAAATACTGCTAAACTTTCAGTAGTTAGTGTTCTTAAAGCATCTATCTTTCTAACGCCAAATGGCATTGCAGTATTTAGCCCATCCATTTGCTGCCATTTAAGAATAGCAAGCTGACATAAATGTTTTCTTGCAGTAGTTAATAAACTTTCAGTATCATTATCCAACTGTTCTTTAGTATCGGCAACGTGTACCATTGTTAAAATAGATAAAAACATTCTTTGGTCTCTTGTAGTTAAATCATCCAAAAATTCTTTTGATTCTATTCTTTGCTGTTCTAAATCATAAGGTATTATAGCACTAAAATTATTATTAGAATTTTGTCTTCTTTGCCAGTTTGTTATATTGGTTTCTACACCTAGTCTTCTGTTTTCAACCTCTCTTACAGCCTCGTCCATTGGTATTGGAATAACGTCTATACTCATCATTAAATTTCTATTCAAATCTGTAAGTTCTGCCACCATATTGTCTTTAATATAACTTGCATATTCTTTTAAAAATATGACTCTACCATATTTATTACCCATTTTAAAATAATCACTTTTAAATTCAAAAGTATCTGGACATATCATATCTTTGAAACTATGACCTTTTTTCATACTCTTAATTAAATCAAAGCTAAATGAATTTTCTTCTCCTTCTCTATAAAAATCATGAAACATTCTTAATCTATCAATAGCGTCTAATTCAATACATTTTGAACCTAAACCAGAAAAATGAGAAATTAAATCTGCACCTATTCTTGCAAAATAATTTCTCGCTTCATCTATATTTTTTTTATTAACAGAAATAGTAATAAATTTTTCTTGGATCATTCCGTTTGCACCAGTTGCTTTGTCTAGTAACATTTTGTTATATTCTTTTCTATATATATCTAAATTATCATTTTCTAATGGTAATAATATATTTTTCTCAAAATCTATTTTATTTAATCTTCGATTAACAATTGTCAGTTTAGTAGTTGCACCAGTGTCAAAAGAATTAAGAAGTTCCGAATATTCTAAAAACATGCCTTCTTTATCGTTTCTGCTTGCTACTGCATAATTTATATCAGAAAACCTATAGCACTTAGAATACTTATTTTTTCCAACTAAAAATATTCCATCTTCCCATATTCTATTAACTGGAATAACATCTTGTACTCCCTTTGGAACTACAAACTCTTCTTTGTCTTGTTTAAATAACATCTTTAATGTTTTCATGAATTAGCATTCCTCCTTTTTTAATTTTTCCTTAAATATTTCATAGTAGAAATTAGTTGGCTTGAAAGATAATTTACTTGGAATTAAAACTTCTGATTTAATCCATGCCAAAATTAGTTTTTCTGCTGGCATACCGTTATAGCTTATAAATCCTATTGCTGCAAAAGGAGAGGCTCCTAAAATACATATCCACGATAATGTTTCGATTCCTAAATGCTCTTTTAAAATGAAATATAAAATTACAGCAACACCACAAGCTAATATAGAAAAAAAGAACTGCCTTAAAGACAGTCCAAAAAATATGCTTTCTGTATAATTTCTTATTTCTCTATTTATTTTAACTTCCAAACTTATCTACTCCTTTCATCTTTTTTCTTAGAATAATTAAAATTAAGTTCAACACTCATAATATTATCTCTAATGGTTCCATCATTAAACTTTATAGTATATCTGTCTGAATAGATATCCTTTCCTTTTTGAAAGTCTATTACATCAACTATTTCTCCGTTATGTTTCATATCACTTTCCATTTTTGTTCTAAATAAAGCCTTATCACTTTCTTTTATGTCTGATAGGCTATTATCATTTTGTTCTTGATAAAACTTCATAATATCTGGCACATCATTATTCATTATTTTGCTTAATTTTTCTTTCGTAATATTATTATCTACGCAATATTTTAAGTATTTTTGAACACCTTTTATATTTTCAATATCTTCTGGATAAAATTCATCAATGGTACTCCATAACCCATAATTGACATCATTAGTTATAAAACCTATTTCATATCCATTTTGCAATTCTTTGAAAAAATATTCATCCAAATTGAAATCCCAATCTGGAACATTCGTATATCCTTTAGGATAATTTTTAGTATACGGTGCAAATAAAATTATCTCATCAACACCATTACTTGCTAAAACATAACTTTCATTTGTTTTAGGGTTATATAAAATAAAATCAATTGTCTTATCTTTATTTTCTATGTTTTCTGTCAAATAAGATTCTATGCTTGTCTTTATTTTATTTATTATTTTTTCCATAACTATCTTCCTCTTTCATTAATTTTATTTTTCTTATTTTCAAGTAAATCAGCAATTTTATCTACTTGAACATTATCATTCACAAAAGTATTGTAATCAATAAAGTCATTAGGATACTTATCTCCTAACTCTATTTTTTTGTTAGTTATCATTGTTCCTATTCTATTTACAATAACATGTTTTTCAATACTCGCAATATCTCGCCCATCATCACTATCTCTCAAATCATAACAATATAATCCTAATTCTTCTAATCTTTGTTTTGATTCATTTGACCTTATTCCAGAAACAATAAATTTAATTTTATTTTTCAAACTAACACCTCCTATAGTCCCATCATTTCTCTTACTACTCTATCTGATAATTTAATTGTTCCTACTAAAACAAGCATATTAAATATCAGTTCTCCAATATATTTCCATACTTGCGTAACTGCTGCTGCATTTGTATCAACAACTGGTGGACTTGAAGCAAATAATGAAAAAATTATACATGCCAAAACAATTATTGCTCCTTCCATGCATACAGCACAGTATGATTTTATGAAACTTTTTCCTACTTGTTGTGTTGGCTCTCCAGCAAAAGTTGATAAAGGTATTGGAGCAATGGCAGTATATAAATATAATTTAAAAAATCTACCATAAACAGTCATAATCATAATGAATGATAAAACCGTTATAAGTAGTCCTCCTATCAGCGTCACAGCCCATAAAGGAATGGATTCGAAAAAGCCACACTTTTCAACTGCTGTTATAATCTCTTGGGGCAATGTTGTAGAACTAACACTTCCAAAACCTGCTGCTTTCATAATCGTTGATATTATGCCTTGTACAATTTTAAATATAGATAATAATAAGTCCATTCCATAAGTTACTACAATTTTTGCAATTGCAAATCTAATAAATAACTTCAAAGCGTGTTCTGGCTTTTTTACTTCTGTAAGTGATCCACAAGTTTTCATTACTCCCACTACAAAAAATAAAACTAATAGAGCTAATCCAACTGCTTGAACTGCACCATATATATTTTGTATTACTGTCCATATTGTTCCACCTTTAAAGGTTTCTGGTGTTTGCGTTACTAATTGCCATATTTCTCCCAATTTAGAGTTCCAAGTTTCTAGTGCATTTTGTAAATTTTGCACTACCCAATTATCACTCAATATTAACACCTCCTAAAAATAGTTAGAGGCAAGTAGTACTTGCCTCTCATTCAATAACTTAACCTGTAATCATATTTAAAATTTCTTTGGCAAAAGTTATAATTATACCACCTGCTACTGTCAAAAAACCATTTGCTCTTTGACTAGGGTCATGACTTTTTAATGAAAGACCAACTTGAACTATACCAAAACCAAGTAAAATCATTCCTATTGCTCTAATTAATCCAAAGATAAAATTAGACAAATTATTAACTACAGCCATTGGATCATCTGCAGCAAGTACTGTTAAACTTGTTCCAAACGTCAAAGTAAAAAGACTTATACCTAGTGCATAAGCCTTAAACATCTTTCTTCCCTTATCACTCATTTTTAATTTGTTTTTCTTTTCCATATATTTATTCTCCTTCTTTTTTAAAGTAATCTTCAATTTCTTCTGAAGATAACAATTCATATTCGTCTGCTATATCTTCAACTTCTGTAAAATCATACGCATTTATATTCTCATCAAAACTTATTGAAGCAATAGCATTTTCTGTGCCTCCATATGAATAAGGCTTTTCTTTTCCATCAGTTGTATATATAACATTAGGATGTTTTAAAATATCATATTTAAAATCCATTATAGGACGTTCTCCTCTGATAAATAATAAAGCATACTTATTGTCTAGTAATCTTACTTCGTCTGGAGTCATTAATTCTCTACCACTTATTTGATAATTAGTAGAATAATTTCCACTTCTACCACTACTTTTTCCATAAGTATTTGTATCTATTGTTTCTTTACCTAATAATTCTGAAACATATTTATGAGTTGATTGTTCATTACCACCTAAGTATAAAAACTCATCACAATTTCCAACTATGCTTTCCCATTGTTTTTCAAACAGGGCTTTTAACTGAGCTAAGTTTTGTAAAATTATAGATACCGAAACTTCTCTACTTCTCATAACAGATAAAATCTTGTCAAAGTCATCTGGCAGACTTACATTTGCAAATTCATCCATAACAAAATGAACGTGTACTGGTAAACTACCACCATATTTATGATCTGCTAAAAGAAAAAGTTGTTGAAACAATTGAGTATATAAAATACTTACTAAAAAATTAAAACTTGTATCATTATCTGGAATTAATGCAAATAATGCCACTTTCTTTTCGCCTAATGATGGTAAATCTAATTCGTCTGTTATAGTTAATGAAGCCAAACTCTCTAAATTAAATTTTTCAAGTCTTGACGCTAAAGTTATTTGAATCGATTTAAGCGTTTTTGCACTCCCACTATGATAGTCTCTATAATATTTCAATGCTATATGTTCTGAGTTTTTACTTTCTAATCTATTAAATAAAACATCTAGTGGACTTATATAAGTATCATCATCTTCATGAACTTCTCCAGCTCTTAATAATTCCATAACCATTGGAAAATTTTGTTCTTCTTCTGGTGCTTCATATTTAAGATAAAATACTAAAGCTAATAAAAGCATTGACGCTGCAGTATCCCAAAAAGGATCATTTGAAGATGAACCTTTTGGAGTAGTTGCTTTAAATAAATTTGTTACCAATTTTTGAACATCATTATCGCTTTTTAAATATACAAATGGATTATAGCAATGACTTTTTTCCATATTAATTAAATCTAATATTTTAACTTCATATCCTTGTTTTTCTAGTAAATATCCTAAATCTCTTACAATTTCTCCTTTTGGGTCAAGAATTACAAAAGAAGTATTTGATTGCATTATATTTGGTTTACAATAAAACCTCGTTTTACCTGCACCACTACCTCCACATACTAAAACATTTAGATTTCTTCTATGTTTTTTTCCATTAAGTCCTAATGACACATTTTGAGTTAATATTTTATTATTCGAAATAGGTTTTTGCTCATATTTTTTGTTTATTACATTTGCAATACCCCATTTTGCACTTCCATGTTCTTCTCTCCTACGGTAATTTTTCTTTGAAGATATATAAATTCCAATTCCCATTAAATAGCATAAAATCATAGTAAAAACTACTTTTAAACTATTGTTGCACCAATAAATAGAAAAAGGGCTCTCCATTAAGTTTGGAAAGTCCTTTATTATTTGTGGTAAACCTCCACTAAGTGAAGGGGCAATTAGTAATGATATCCATATTGTAGGAATTAAGCCTAAAAAGTAAACCCACTTCGGTATATTATCTCTATTATTCATTATCTACATTCAAATATCCTTAAATGTCTTTTTTTAAATGGGGTATCAATTACACGAGTTAAAACTTCATCAATAAATGTCGTATCTTCGTTTAATGCAATTCTATTATTACGCATTTCATTTAAGGCATTTACAATAAGTCCTACTTCATACCTGTCAAAGGCTAGTATTTTTACTTCCTCTTTCACTTAAAAACCTCCTATCTTTCTAAATCATTTATTTTTGCTTTTTTAGATATATTTTCAAAATGTTGGCTCATTCTCATATTTATATCTTCCATAGCACTTCTCATTGTTGCTAGTTCACTTCTAATTTCGTTAGAATTCATATTTTTTAAACTATCTGGTATAACATCAAAATTAAAAGTTGAAACATCAATGTTGTACTTCTTACATAACATATAAGAAATACACTTACATTTAAAATTATCTAAACTTGGATTTTCTGTTTCTTCTAATGTTGCCCTTGCAAGTTCTTCTGATAATTCTTTAAATATGTTTTTGGTTTCACAACCTCTTTTGACATATAAAATATTATCTTGTTTATTCCACTTTGCTACTCTATCCATTTCTGGTATTTCATCAACAACTTTTATATTAACAGGACAATCTTTTAAAAGAGCCGTTAGTTTGACCTTATCATCATAAGCATTAAATTTATTATTTTGAGTAAGTGTAGTTTGTGATACATCAAACATTTTCTTCGGATTATAATAAATTGCCTGTGTACCATTATTTCTTGTATATGATTCTCCTGGTTCTAAAACAATAATACTGCTTTCATTCTTTTTTATAAATGCTCCAGCTTCTTTCCAATCTGAAAATTCTTTTAATTGTGTAGCATTTGGCATTTGTGCAGTTATCAAAAGAGCATTACCTACAGAATATTTATTCATTCTGCTTTGAACATCTAAATATGTTTTGAATTTTTTAGAATCATTTACTATTTCTGTAGCAGTTTTTTCTATTAAATCAAAAGCAGATTTTCTTTCTTCTTGCTTTTTCTTAACCCATTCTGATTTATCAAATTTCTTAGTTTGATTATTAGCATTGGCTTCTGAAACAATATTATCAATATTATCCATGATACTTACCCTCTTTCTTTTATTTTTTTCTTCTTATTTTTATGTTGTTTGTGTTTTATTTTATTAACTTTATTTTTTTCTTTTGAAATCTCAGATTTACCTAAATTAGTTTTAGCTTGTTCTTCTTTGATTTTCTTTATCTCTTCTCTAACACTAGGCTTTTGTAATTTAGTACCCAGATCTGATTTGTTTTTGCTCTTTGAGATAGGCTCTGATAGAGGGTTTTTTTCCATCTTTGCCACTTGGGGGTTTAATGGTTCTTTTTCTTCTTTAACAAGTGGTTTAGTTAAAATATCATCTACAAGTTTTTCCTCTATACTTTTAACAACAATATCATTTTCTTTGCTATCTTTTGATTTTCGAACATCATTTTTAATAGAGGCTGTATCTATCGTTGCAAATTTAAATCTTTCAACTATACGATTAATTTTACTAGCGTCTTCTGCTCTCACCATTATATCCACTATTCCATCAACACTTTTTTCCTTACCTTTCAAAGCACAAAATAAAATACCATATCTTTTTGCTTCTTGAGTAAATTTTTTAAAATCCTCTTCTTTAACTGTAAAAACTTTTAATTCTTTGCCACTTTTTATCATATTAGTTAGTCTGGTCTTTCCTTTTGTTTGACTATTATCTTTCATAATAGCATAAATAAGTGCTGCTACATTTTTCGCACCACTTCCTGTTATTCTTGTTGCAACTTCAAAACCTTGCAAACTCATTCTAACAATTGACTCAGCAGCATCACCTGATGTGTTCATTGTTCTTATCCTCCTTTCCTTGTTCTTTTTCGGCTTGAGATAATTTTTCTTCTATCTCTTTACTTCTTTTAAGAATATCATCACATAAAATCACCTCCTCTCGTATTGGTTTTAATTCTTCATTTATTTTTTCTATTTGATTAGACAACATTTTTTTCTCATCCAAATCATTTGACTTTTTGTGTTTGTACCAAAGTTTATATCTTTCATCAGTCAGCTCTTTTAATTTCTTTTCTTTTTCCTCTTTAAAGCAAAAAAACTGCTCATTAGTTTTTAAATCATAACTAACAAGCAGTTTTGCTTCATTTGATATTTTATCCATCTTCTTTATATCTGCACGAATCTCAGCAGATATTCTTTGCCTCGGATACTTTATAGGAAATACTTTTAACAAATAGCAATAGTGCAAATATAAACCATAAAATCCTTTGTATTTTGGTTTGATATAATTCTTTTTATCTACTTCATATTTTGTATTACCAAAGACTTCAATAAAAGGTATTCTTGGTGCAAAAGTTGTTTCAATTCTTTCATTAATTTTTGCAATTGAATACTCATCACCAAAATACCTTTCAATTCTTATATTTTTCTTATAACCTTTTCTTCTTATACTTATTTTGTTATATCTAACCATTACTTCATAATCCATAGCTTTCATTAAATTACAAAAATCTTTATAATCATAAGCCTGTTCTATTGCTCTATCCAAATCTTCTTTTGCTTTTGAATAATAATTATTTTTTTCGAAATCACCTTTTTGATAATTAGCGTAATTGATTTTACTTCTTTTACATGATTTTTCTTTTAATTTAGATAAGCCATATTCTTCACAAATCGAGTCTGATATTTTGCGTAATTCTGCATAAGTTTCTCTTTTATCATAATATCTTTTTCCATCAACAAAAGAAACCGAATTAATAACAAAGTGATTATGATAATGTTTTGTATTTAAATGAGTAGAAACAACTACTTCAAACCTATCTCCCCACATTTCTTCTGCTAATTTAATACCAATTTCATGGGCTAGTTCTGGAGTAACTTCCCCTTCTTTAAAAGATTGAAAAGCATGAAATCCTAAAATACCTTTTGTTTTATGAAATCTTTCTTTTGTAATTAGCATTTCCTCCAATGCTCTATCACTACTACAATTTATTCCTGTAACATAAAATTGTTTTTCTGTTTTATAATCTGCCTCAACATATTCTATTACATTATGAAGATTACAATATGGTTCTTTCGAATACTCCATGTTATTTGTTTTTTCTATATTCGTTGTATATTTTAGAACATTGTCTAATCTTGATCCGATTTTCCAAATTCCTGTAGTTGCCATTTAAAGCTCCTTTCAATAAAAAAAGAGCAAATCATTTGAGATTCACTCTACATATTAAACAAAATTCAATGTTTTTATTATAACTAATATTCTATATCATCCATGCAATTCAAATATTCATCCATATTGATATTATTTTTTTCTATTATTTCATAATCATATATACCAGCATTATTTTCATTAAAATAACACGAAACAAACATTGTTTGCCTTTTTAAATTTAATTTATCCGTTGTTTTGTAATATTCAAACAAATATCCTTTTTCATAATTACTATAATGTGACATTTGCGAATCTAATACAATTATTTCTCCTACCATATCAATATCATACCTAATATAAACATCATACCTATTATTTTCAATACCAATTATTTCAATATTCGTAATATCGGCATTTTCTAAAGTAACATCTATTGTATCATTTTCTGATATTTCATTAATATTATAATTATTTTGATTTTCTAATATTTTAGTTCCAATTATATATTTTTTTATTGTTTTCAAAATTTCTGTATCATACAAAAGATATAATTTAAGTACATCTCCTAAATTATCATAAATATTATACTTTAAATATTCTTTAGCAGCTTTGTTAAATCCCTTATCAAAAGAAATAACATTAACAACTTCATATTTTTGTTTTTCAAAATAGTTTTCTATAGAAGAGATAATCATTGCATCTGGAAATTCTTCTTTTTTTCTTTCTTCAAACGGATATTTTTCTTGAAAATACCATTCGTTTACTTTCTTTAAATTTGTAAACTCATTACAATCAATAATTATTATTTTATTTTCTTCAATAAAATCGTTTATTTCTTTCAAATTCTTTTTGTAATAATATTCTAAAGCATTTTGAGGAATATAATCTTTAATATATCTTGTTTTCATTTGAGATAATTCTTCTTTAATGTGCTTTTTTATATGAACTTTTATTTCTTCTAAAACAATGCTTGGCATAAATAAGTCAATATTATCATAACTCGCCAAAGTATTTATTGCATAACTTAACACACTATTTCTAAAATTATAGTGATCTGTGCTTCCAAAAACATTTGTATCAAAAATAATTGCAATCTTTTCCATTTCAATCACCTATATTATATATTTTTTTATATAAAAAAACAGTCTTATATTAACGACTATTTTCTTAACTATCTATTCATCAGCATGATAAACAGAACAGTAAAATGGTTTAATATAATGCGTATCTCACATTACAGATATATACTATCATAATTTTAGAATATTTTCTATAGTTTTACTCTTTTTTTGGCAATAAATATTCTTTTTTTAGTTCAATTATTAAATCATTTAATACATCAAATTGTTTCTTGCAAGTAAGTTCATCTAGTCTTCCTGTATCATTTGCTATTCTTGCAATTTGATTAATATTATTTCCAACGGCTCTTATTTGTTTTATTGCGTCATAAAAATCTCTTGGTGGTTTTTCTCTTGGCTCATATCCTATTGCTCTACTTCTTATATAATCTGATAAATTCAAGCCAACTTTTTCTGCACGAAATTTAATTTCTTTATATTCTTCATAAGTGGTACGAAACACGATTTGTTTTTCTCTAACTCGCATTACTCATATCTCCTTATTTATTAATTATCTTTTTTAATTCTTTAATTTTTTGATATTGCAAAAAGTTTGATACAGATAATCCACCTATCATTAAACCTAATGCAAAAAATAATAATTCACTCATTCTAATTAATACCTCTCTTTCTTTTATGGGGATTGGGGTCTAGCCCCACATTGGAATTTGTGGCTATACAAATTCAGTGCTGGCTAGACAATTAAATATTATTCTTCTAGTATGCAGTTACCACAAACTGGACATAAATAAATACAATCCTCTGAACAATTTGTATCATTATTATCCTCAAATTCTTCATTATAATCAGTATTATTCATATCTTCTGTTCCATCATTTTCTTCACATAATTGCCCTGCTTTTTCATAGTTTTCTATTATATTTTTATCCAAATCCTTTATATTTTTTACTGCTCCAATTAATAAATTTTTCTTAGACAAACTGAAATCAATCAACTGGTTTTCACACACAAAATCAAAAGCAATTCTGATTGCTTCGCCTTCACTTCTTGCATGAACTTTGAATATATTTTCTTCATCTTGTTTAAAAATAACATAGAATAATTGGTCAAAATCAACATTCCATACACCTGCATCATCTAATAGATTCATCATATCAATTTCTAGTTCATTACATAATTTTGCTAATATTAGAAAAGAAAAATTAGGACGCATACCATTTTCTATTCGTGATATTTCAGCATGGCTTACACCAACAATCTCTCCCAATTCTCTTGTAGAATACCCTTTTTCTTCTCTCTTTTCTTTTAAGATTTCTGCTAATTTTAAATAATTATATTTCATATTTACCTCACTCTTTCATAATTTTTTTTATAATTTATTCCTTTTTGAAAACATAAAAAGTCATTGATATCTTTGCCAATTTGTGGTGGATCATCAATGACTTCATATTGTTTTGGAAGAATAGTTTTCAATGCCATTGTTGCTAATCTTCCTGCATTATCATTGTCTAAATGCAAATATATTTTTTTAACATTTTGATGTTGGTTTAAATAATAATTCAATGCTAATGGTATCTTACTTTCATCCAGTTTTTTGGCTGGTTGATATACTCCAGAGAGAGCCAAAAGATTAGTATTATACCATTCTTTATTATTATTTTTTAATAATGTTGCATATGATAATAAGTCTATAGCACTTTCAAATAAATGAACCTCGTCATTGCTTTCCAATGATTCTAATTTGAACGAAAATGCCTTATGACTTCCATAAGCATCATGCATATATCTGCTTGAGTTTGTTGCTCTAATACATGCATACCTAGGCACATTATTTTTGTCATATCCAACAAATACAACATTATTGTATTGATATTGCTGATATATTAAATTATTATCTATGCACTCTTTTATAATATCAATATCAATGCCTCTTCCTGTTAAATAGTTAATAACCTTATTGTTATTTACAGCTCTTTTTGGTAATATCACATTAATATTTTTTAATTTTTCTGTTTGCTTGTATATTGTTGGTGGTCTATCATTTGAATATCCAAGTATTGTTTCTACGGCTTGAATAAAAGTATATTCTTTTACTCTTATAAGATATTCTAAAGCACTTTTACCACCAATTCCACGCGAAAACCAATACCACATTCCATTACTTATTTTTAAACTATCATGTGTTTTAGTCATATAAGTATCTCTACAAAAATGAACTAATTCTTCTGGTTCATAATTTGCTAAATAAGTATATAAATCCATTTGTTTAGCTTTTTGAATTTCTTCTGGCGTGTAATATGCCACATTAAATCAACTACCTTTCTCTTGATTTATTTTTATTTTTTTCATGTTGCTCTTTTAAAAATTCAAGTGTCTCTTCTACACTACATTCTAAAGGTTCGTGAACCCCTCCATCATAATCCATCCAACCTTGATATAATTCTTCTAAAGGATTTTTTGTTTTGTTTAATATTTTTAATTCAGATAAATCATAATTATTAATTTCTGGATAAAACATTTCCTTTAGCTCTTCTTTCATAACTTTTTCATAAGATTTACTTATTATTTCTTCTGGTGTTTTTGTTTTTAAATCTTCTATAAATTCATTGTATTCTTTTTCTAACTTATCATATAATTCTTCTTTCAAATTCATTTTATATTGTCCTCCTTAACAAATATAGCGACCTAGTTTTCACTAGAATCGCTATTACTTTTTTTATCAAAAATATTTATTTCATTAAATAATTGAAACATAAATTTTGCTCCAGCATAAAATACTCTTTTATTTTCCATTAAATCTCTTTTTGAATGAAATTTAATATATTTTATTAATTTTTCTACCTCTTCTTTTGATAATTCATTTGCCTTCTCATTCTCAATTACTAATTGAATTTTTGGATTGTTATTTATTATATTAGAGCATATTTCTCCATAGCTTTTATATTCTTCGTCCTTTTCTAATAAAACACATTCATTATTAAAATAATTCCAAAAAACCTCATCAAATATTGTTTCTTCTATTTTTTCAAAGTTCATAATTAATACCTCCTACTCCAATAGACTATCACATTTTTTTAATGCATTAAATTGTGCGATTTTTTATTTCTTATAATGTTTATAGTTTATTCTCATAAGTCAACTTCACATAAGTTTGAATATCAATTATATCTCTATCTGTATCAATATACTTAAATATTTTAGAATCCAAATAATCATATAATTTTTTTAATAATTCATTAACCTTTTTATCTTCTATATCTCCTTTACAATAAATATTTTTCACAAACTCATAAATCATTATTTCATCAAATCTAACCTTATTAATAGAAATATTGTTACTAATTTTATTCATAAATACTTTCTCTCCTTACAAAATACATTGTAAATTAAAGTATATTAATTTTCAAATGTGTAACTTTATCTGTCATATTCTTTACTCTTATTTTCAGAATTTTCTGGTATATCTAATCCATCATCAATTATTTCTTTATCGTTTTTATTAAGGTTTAACTGGATATTTAATTCGTCTAATCTCTTAGATTTCTGTTTTAATTCTTCCTCTTGTGGAAAAGGTCTTTGAGTTTCCAATTTAGCATTTTCAAATTGTTTTCTAGTTTCTGCTAAATCGTTTTTTGACTTTTCTAATTTATTTTTTATGTTTCCAAGTGTATTGTCTATACGAGTAATATTACCCAACAGATCACTTCCAAGTGCTAAATTATAAGATAGTTTATTTTTTAAATCCAGATGAAAAGTTCTATCAAAAGTATCGAAACTTAATATCATTTTAAATCCTTTGTACACACCAATTTCTATTGGTTCTTTACATGTCATAGATTTACACATATTAATTATCTTTTGCCCTGCTTCTTTCTTTTCTAATATCTTTTTTTCATCAATTATCATTCCTTGAAAGTTCTCAGTATTATCAGTATTATCATTTAAATGTTCTATATCATCTTCAATATTTTGGACTCGTATTTCTAATCTTTTTATTTCATTCGGATAATATTTTATAACTTTATCTTCCATTGCATATATATTGCTTAAATGTGTCTGCTTTAGCAATTTTAATTTTGCAACTTGTGTATCAAGTTCTGTCTTTTCTATTATCAAAGGATTACCAGCAGCCAATGCTTTTATCTCTGCATATGATAATGCAGTTTCATCTATATCTTCTGCAAATCTAACAGGTGTTTTTGAAGTCATTATCTGGGCAATAAATCTTTGTTTATTTTCTACCAACTGATATAAATACGCATCAAAAGTTCCTTCTGTTACATATCTATATATGTCTACTTCTGGATTCATATTTCCTTGTCTTATTATTCTACCAGAACGCTGTATTAAGTCACTAGGTCTCCAAGGGCAATCTAAATCGTGAAGTGCAATAAGTCTATCTTGACAATTAGTTCCTGCTCCCATTTTTTGCGTACTTCCCATTAATACCCTCACTTGTCCTTTACGAACCTTATTAAATAATTCTTGTTTTCTCACATCAGTATTAGCCTCATGAATAAATGCAATCTCTTCTTTTGGAACACCTCTTTCAATTAATTTGTCTTTTAAATCATCATACACATTAAATTCCCCATTGTTATGTGGGGTTGATAAATCACAAAATACCAATTGAGCAGATTTATTTTCTTTTGTTTTATTCCAAATATCATATATATTATTTGCACAAGTTGAAACTTTACTTTTTTCAAAATCGTCTAGCATTCCGTTCATAAGTCTTTGATCTAATGCTAGTTTTCTACCATCATTTGTTATTTTTAACATATTATCCAATTTGGAATCTATCATTTTATCTCTAACTCTTTCAGCTCTCTTAGCAAGTTCTTCAACTAAGTATTTTTGAATTTCACTAGGCTCTACAACAATGTTATGATAGTTTGCTTTAGGCACAGGCAAATTAAGCAAATCAGCAGTTTGAATATCGGCAACTTCTTTAAACATAGCCATCAACTCTGGTAGATTATAAAATTTTGCAAATCTTGTTTTTGCTCTATATCCTGTTCCTTCTGGGGATAGTTCTATAGCAGTTACTGTTTCTCCAAAGGTGCTTGCCCATGCATCAAATTGTTGTAAATTTCTTTTTGCTAGTTCATTGTATTGTAAATATCTTTGCATAGTATAAAGTTCTACCATTGAATTTGAAATTGGTGTACCTGTTGCAAATATAACGCCTTTACCACCAGTTATTTCATCCAAATATCTGCATTTCATATAAAGGTCAGATGATTTTTGTGCTTCTGTTTGAGCAATTCCTCCAACATTTCTCATTTTAGTATAAAGGTACAATAGTGATAGGTAAGTCTTTGATATAATCTCCAACTTTTCCCCCACTTCACACC
>CAMEHU010000002.1 GCA_945917765.1 uncultured Lachnospiraceae bacterium
AGTCGGTTATTTTCGATACGTTTGTTAAACTATCTTATATAACAACGTCTCGCACAATTTTTATAATTATGTGCCTCATCTACAAAAATTCTATCGACTCCTAATTCTTCAAAAGTAACAACATCATCTTTCCTTGAAGTGTCATTTAATTTAGCTAATTTTGTTTCTAGTGACTTTTTAGTTTTCATCATCTGCTTAATAGAAAATTTTTCACCATTATTTCTTTTTAACTCTTCTATTCCTCTTGTTATGTCCTCTATTTCTCTTCTTATCAGTTCAATTTGTCTTTCAACTGACATTGGTATTTTTTCAAATTGAGAATGAGATATTATTACAGCATCATAATCTCCAGTTGCTATTCTAGAACAGAATTTTTTTCGATTGGCAGTTTCAAAATCTTTCTTAGTTGTCACTAAAATGTTAGCACTCGGATAAAGTTGTAGAAATTCTTGTCCAAATTGTTCTACTATATGATTAGGCACTACAAATAAACTTTTATTACATAATCCTAGTCTTTTAGATTCCATTGCAGCAGCAACCATTTCAAAAGTTTTACCTGCTCCAACTTCATGTGCAAGTAAAGTATTTCCACCATACAATATTCTTGCAATAGCATTTATTTGATGTGTTCTTAATGTTATTTCTGGATTCATTCCATCAAAAGAAATATGAGAGCCATCATATTCACGAGGTCTTATAGAATTGAATTGCTCATTATATTTTTTTACTAACCTTTCACGTCTTTCAGGATTTTTCCATATCCATTCATTAAAAGCATTTTTTATTATTTCTTGTTTTGCCTGAGCAATAGCTGTTTCTTTTTTATTTAATTCTGCTACTTTTCTTCCATTTTCATCTTCTTTATAATCATATATCCTTGTATCTTTCAGGTTCAAAGTATCCTCAATTATTTTATAAGCATTTGTTCTTTGAGTTCCATAAGTGTTATAGGACTTAACATTATATTTATCATAATTTTTTCCTTCAATATTCCATTCTGACGTGCTAACCATATAGTGAACCTTTATATTTCTTGATACATTCCATGATGGTTGTAATAAAAAGTCAATGAAATCTTTTATATCACTTTCTGGTATCCAAGTTGAACCTAATCTGACGCTTATCTCACTAGCTGATAAATCAATTGGTTGTACTTTTCTTAAATATTTTACATTAATATTATATTTTTCATCATTTATTGCATATTGTTCTGCAATTTTTAATTTTTCTCTTACATTTCCACTTAAATACTCATCAGCAGTAACATATTTTTCCTCACCAGGAACTTTAAATATTTCTCCCTCCAAATCAGATAATATTTTTTCTTCATCCATTTTACAAAGATCTTTAATAAATGAAATATCAACTCTTGCCTTTTCTGCAATAGACACTATTAAAGCGTCTATTGCTGTATCTACTTCTGTTATTTTTTCCTTAGGTCTAATTGTTCTTTTGCTAAACATATCTGCTTTTCGAGAAAGATTACCATTTTCATCTAAAATCTCTAAAGAACACAATAAATAATAACTTGAGTCATTAGAAAAAGCAGAGTTGTTTCCTCTGCTATTAATTAGTCCATATTTTTTTGTAAAATCGTCGTATAAACGATTTAATCTTATTTGTTGATATTTGATATCATCTTCTGGAAAATCATCAGTCTGATACTCTATTAAGGTTCTTACACAATCTCTAATTTCTATTAAACCTCTTATCCTATTTTGAGTAGTCTGAGCAAAATCCTGAGGATACATTCTACTATTTTCTCTAAAATATATTTGACCATCCTTTAAAGCATATGAAAAATTCTTAACATTATAATCTGCAGGAATTGATAAATCTTCCTCTTCTATATCTTCTACTTCATATTCATTAATTTCAGCGTGTATCTTTGGTATTGCATCATTCAATCTATCTTTAAGTGAAATACTTTCATCTGAAATACAGGCACTATCCATACCAAAACGACCACTAACCATTTGCATATTTCCCATAATCATATCTGGATTATCTATAAAATATTTATTCATCTTAATACCATTTTCATCAGTATCAAGATATACCCAGTCAGGTTCAATATCTACCACAGATTCTCTTTTTTGTAAAAATATAATATCAGATGTCACTTCTGTTCCTGCAGCAGCTTTAAATGTGTCATTAGGTAATCTTATTGCACCAAGTAGGTTAGCTCTTTGAGCTAAATATCTTCTAACGCTCGGATTTTCTTTATCCATTGTGCCTTTACTTGTTATAAATGCAATAACTCCTCCTGGTCTTATTTTATCCAATGTTTTTGCAAAAAAATAATCGTGTATTAAAAAATTATATTTATCATATTTTTTATCTAAAACTTTAAATTCACCAAATGGCACATTTCCGATGGCAACATCAAAAAAACTATTAGGCAAATTGGTATTTTCATAACCTTGAACTACGATACTAGACTTTTGATATAGTTGTTTTGCAATTCTTCCACTAATATTATCCAATTCTATACCATATATTTTACAATCATTTAAAGTATTAGGACACATACCAATGAAATTTCCTATACCACAACTTGGTTCTAGAATATTTCCTGTTTTTAGTCCCATATTTTCTAATGCTTTATACATTGCTTTTATAACTATTGGAGGAGTATAAAATGCAGTTAATGTTGATTCCTGTGCTTGATTATATTCTGATTCATCGAGAATATTTTTTAGAATATGATGTTCATTACTCCATGACAAGTTGTTTTCTTCAAATGCCATTGATAGTCCACCCCAACCAACATATTTTGATAAAATATCTTGTTCCTCTTTTGTTGCCAATCTATTTTCTTCTTCACATTTTTTTAATATTTTTATTGCTTCAATATTATTATTAAATCTATTTTTAGGTGTATCAACACCTAAATTGTCGTCAGTAATTTTATACTGATTTCTATCCTTCATGCTTATTTCTGGATAAGTATCAAAAGTCGTAGATTGTTTTATCTTCTTTTTTTCAAATTGAGGAATTATTTTTTCTTCAGTTTTATCTTCAATTGCTATTGGTTCTTCAATTTCTTCAATCTCTAACTTTTTTGTTTCTTCTAATACATTTTCTCTTTTTATAAGATGGTCATTTGATGGAGTTTCTTTTATTTTTCTATCAAATTCTTCTTTTGATATCTCCCTATTAAATAATGGATAACGATAATCATAAAGTAAAATATTTGTAATTCCAATATCTAATATTTCATACTCATCTGCACCTAAATAAACCTTATCTCCTAAATGATATTCATATTCTACTGGTAATTCTTCAGTACTTTTAGATAATTCATTTACTTTTAAATCAAATTCTCTTTCCTCTTCTTTTTTATCTAGCCACTTAGGATATTCTTCCAATTCCCTTGAATTCAGGTATCTATTTTCTTTAATTAATTCTTTTATTCTCTTTTCAATATAATTCCATTTAAATAATTGTTTTGTTGCACTAGCCCCAAAATAACCTCTATAAAATGTTATTCCCTTAGCATTATGATCTTCTCCAATACCAGAGCCACTAATTGTATAAGAAGAACCTCCTAGTCCATACATACTTTTTAAAAATTCTTGGTTTGACTTAGAAGAAAGACTTTTATTAAATTCTTCATATATTAAATATTTTGTTTCTGCACTTCTTTCAGTTAAATATCTATCAACAAACTCTTGAGTGAACTCTAAATCTATTGGAACATTCTCTTCATAATTATCAACCAAAGTTAATTGTTCTGTTACAGATTTTAAAGGCTCTATTCTATCGTTTAATTGATTTAAAAGTATCATAGATTCAATATGATTTATCAAATCATTCCATTCGACAAAGCTTT
The DNA here is from genome assembly GCA_945917765.1 of uncultured Lachnospiraceae bacterium. GTDB lineage: Bacteria > Bacillota > Clostridia > TANB77 > CAG-508 > CAG-492. The sequence continues at coordinate 3,836 of CAMEHU010000002.1, forward strand.
CTGTATTTCTTGATAAGAAATTTCCTTTCCAAAAGAGCATTCCATTATTGAATGTTTTATAGCCATACATTTCATCATCTATCATTATTTCTGTGTAATCATTATTGAATAAATTTTTCAAATATTGTAGTCTTTCATCTGTATCTTTTACATTATTAAAATAATCTCTAATGCTACTATTTTTCTCTTTTTTATGAGGAGATTTTGCAATAATTTGATTGATTTTTTCGTCTACTACAACATAAAAAGAACGATTTGATTCGTCCTTTTCATAATTATTTAAGTATAGATTAGTTCGTTTATCACTATCTCTTCGGCTGATGCTTTCAAGTTGTTCATTAGTGCTACCCATTTCATTTGATTTGTTTGTTTCAATGATTCGGTCACGTTCTCTTTTATCTTCATTTCTGACATTATTTTCTCTAATCTGCTCTCTGCTTGATTCTGTATCTCTATCAAATGCTGTGTTAATTTGTTCTCCATTAGCAAGGTTGTGTACAATGCCTTCTTCTGTTCTTTCAAATACTTCAATCTCATCATTGCGTATTTCCCCATTGCTTGAATATTCTGATTCTTGGTTTCTAGAACTAAGTCTGGTATCTCGTAATCTCCCTGTCTTGTATAAGTTATCATTGCCATCAAAATCACTCCTCTCAATAACATTTTTAATTTCACTATAATCATATTCCTTATTTGAATCAAATTCAAATGTGTGAATTTTTTCAATTTCATTTACTCTTAACTTTTTTATAGTAGAGTATATTTCTTTTAAGCCCATCTCTGTAATTTCACTTGTAGCTATTCCCAATCTTGTAATAGTATCATAACTATCAAAAGCTTTAACATAAACAAAATCATTTTCTTGAAAATATTCATTTGGGTTTATGCCACATCTATTCATAATTGAATAAGCAATACTATTTGATAAAATTATTTGAAATACATTTTTGATTTCATCATTATCTGCATTTTCAAAAGCACTATTATCTTTATATAAAATAAAATCAGATAAATAATCCGTCATATTATCTTCAGCAATAATTTTTGATACAGAGTTTATTGTTTCTGCTAAATTACTTTTATTTTCTAATACTCCATATTTATTTTCTAAGGATTCAATGATATCATTTTCATATATTTTAGGAACTGACCATAATCTAAGACTTTTACCATATTTACTGCTTGTATCAGATATATCGAATACATACTTTAATGTTGTATAACCCTTATCATAATCTATCAATGCTATTCCTTTTGAACCTCTATTCACCCATCTTCCAACATTACGATTCCAAGTATCTATACCAGCACATGCCTTTGCCTCTGGTCTTTGTGCGTAAATTAAAACTTGATCATTGAATGAATATTTATAGTTATTAGAGGCTGTTTTTAAAAATTTCATCCAATCAATAGGACTATTACTTATTTCAGTCAATGTCTCTCCATATAAATCAGTTATAAACTTAAGTTTAGCTGCCACTTTCCACACCTCCATTTCCATATGCTATAACAATTATCATTCATTTTTGCTTCGCTCTTCTTTAATTTTATTTCTTACTTCTAGAAGTACTGCATAGTAATTATTTGTTGTAATAGTTCCATCTACTGCATATAACAAAATATCTATCATTTTTCCAGCTTCATTTGGATAAAATCTCATTTCAACTAAATTTTTCTCATTTTCATTCGTAATTGGAATACTATATCTCAATAGTTTTTCCTTTAATTTAGTTACTTTCTCTTTTTCTATTAAACTTGTACTTTCTATTTTTGATATAAATTCTATTAATGAATTAAAAGTATCTATAGTTACTTTCAACCTAATTGGTGGAACTTTATTTTGATACGCCATTAATCATACCTTCTTTCTTTTTTAATTTTCTTTATGGCCACTCAAAAATTCTATAAATAATTGAGATGTCTTATTATTATTCTTTTTTACTAATTCCCATAAGTCAGAAATAATATAAAAGTCTGACATTGTTAAATTAGGAATATTTCTTACTACTTTTATATCTAATGTTGCTATTTTTTTGCTTGTATTAAATCCAGCATTAAATAGTTTTTCAAATGCTTTTGATATATTATTTAAATTATATTTTTCTTCCAAATTAATCCTCCTAAACCTTTTCTACTAACTCACAAATATAGATAATTTGTTTATTAGTGTTGTGTCTGCAAGTAATTAAAGTTAAAGTGCTTTTTTCAGCGTTTCTAACAATATTAGCAGTTCCTGTTTTTTCTATATCGTATTGATTAACAACTTTGTATTTGTACTCGCTACCTCCATAAAAAATACTAACTTCATCATCTGTTTCCAATTTATATAAGTTCTTAAAAAATGCCGTTCTACCACTACCAGAATGTCCTGCTAGTATAACATTTCCATTTTCCTTATCTGGCATATCAGATTCATTAAGTATTAAAATATTTCGATTAACATTGTTATAATAACTACCTTTACTTGCTAGACCTTTTTCAAGTCCTATCTTTGGTATTTTAATAACTGCAATATAATCAACCTTTTTAGTTTGAGTTGTAGTTGGCTTTTGTTGTTCTTCTTGCTCTTTTTCTTCGGTTGGTGTTGTTTCATCAGTTATTTCTTTTTGTTCTTCGTAAAAAGTATCTATTAAATTTTCTTCATTTTGATTTTGAAGATAATTGTATAGATATTTACCTCCAACTATTCCAATTCCAACAACAATTAGCAAAGAGCCAACTATTATAAGTTGACTCTTACTAACCTTTCTATCTTTATTTTTGTTTTTTCTTTTTAACATAGACAATTACTCCTATTCCTCCAAGAGTTAGTAATGCTCCGACAATTTCAATAATATGAGTATCAGTAATTCCTGTACTAGGAACTTCAATTACTACTTTTTCATCAGTCATTGTTGCCTTAACTACTTTTCCATCTTCTAAAATTTCAAAATACATTCTTTCAGGATTTAAAGTGTAACCCTCTGGGGCTTCTTTCTCCAAAATATAGTATTTTCCATATCTAATTTCTGGAATAGTAATTTTACCATTTTCGTCTGTTCTACCACTAAAAATAAGTTCATCTTTTTCGTTATAGATTTCAATTAGTGTGTTAGGTAATGGTTCTCCTGTTGATACATCAGTCTTTGTAAATTCAAGAGTTCCAGTAATAGGTTTATCTTTCATTTCAGCCTTTGTAATTTCTCCATTTTCTTTTAATTCAAAATAGATTTTTTCATCTGTAATTGTATAACCTGTTGCAGCCTCTTTCTCAATGATATAGTATTTTCCAACTTTTAAGTCTGTAATAATTACTTTACCATCTTTGTCAGTTTTACCAGTAAAGATTAGTTCATCATTTTCATTATAGATTTCAATGATTGTATCTGGAATAACATCTCCATTTACAAGATCTGTTTTAGTAAATTCCAAAGTACCTTTCTTTAAGTAGTTTAAATTACTGTATGATTCAAAAACTATTGGTGTTTCATCATTTACTTCTTTTAATTCAAAATAGTGTTTATTATTATCTAATACATATTCATCTTGTGTTTTTACTTCGATTAAATAGTATTTTCCAAGAGGTAATTTTTTTGAAATTGCATAACCATTTTTGTCAGTTGTAATAGTATCTACTTTTGTGCCTTTTTCATAATAAAGATGATTTCCATCAGCAGATTTAATATCTTCTTCTGCATAGATTTCAAATGTTACGCCACTTAATTTTTTATCTTTGTAAGTGTATTTACCATCTTTAATTACTAAATTTTCTCCTGTTTTCTTAATTTCAAGTTGACCTTTTATTGGTGTGTTTTTATAAGTTACTGTTATAAAAGCACCATAAGTTGTATATGAATAATGAGTATCATTTCCTATTGTGAATTTTAAGCCATCTTTGTCTTTTAAATAACCATTAGGAGCAGATACCTCAATCAATTTATAATTTCCAGCAGGTAGTTTTAAGTAAGTTATCATTTTGCCATTTTCATCTGTTTTGAACTCACTATAAACTTTTCCACCAACATATTGAGAAACATATTGATTTGTATCAGTATTAAAAATCTTGAAAGTTGTATTTGCAATAGCAATAGTCTTTCCAGTTTCGCTATCAACTTTGATTACTTGAAGATAAGCATATAGTGTATTATTTAAAATATTGTAATATTGTTCTTTTTCGCTTGTTTCATTTACTGTGATATAGAAATCATAAATCTTTTCATATCCAGTTGTTGTATTTACTTGATGGAACTTCCATACACCATAAGGTAAGTTCAATGAAGCATAACCATTTTTATCTGTTGTGATTTCTCCATATTTATTACCATTTGGATAATAGATTTCAAAAGTAATACCTTTTTCTGCATTTAAGAAAGTAGTGTTTCCATCTACTTGTTCATATTGTTTTAAAATACTAACATAGTTTTTAATTACTTTTTCTACTACATCAACACTAGCAGATTCTTTGCCTTTAATATCAACATTGTATCTTGTTGTATCAAGTTCATAACCCTCACTAGGTTTTATTTCTTGTAAATAATAATCATTCCAAGATAATACTGCATTACTCTTGAAATAACCATTTTCATCAGTAACTACTGTTGTTACTAATCTTCCTGTTGAAGTTTCATAAACACCATATTCAGCACCCTTTAAAGTTGCTTGTCCTTGTGCATTACCTGTTTCGCTATCCTTTTTATGTCCTTCAACAAATGATGTGTAAGAATTAACTCTTACTTTTGCAATTACTGGATCAGTAGTTCCTGGCACCATCATATGTTGGAAACCATCTCCAACAAAAAACTTATAGCCAGAATTATATGGCATTTTTTTAGATAAAGTTAAGTCAATATTTCCACTTTGTGTTGGCTTAATTATTAACTTGTTACCATCAATATTATAATCTGCTCCACTTACGCTTACGGAATAATTTGATAATACATTATTTGTATCAGTTAGAGTAATAGTTTCTCCTACTTGTGCTTTATAAACTCCACCATTAAATGATGGTCTATCATAATGATGAGCAATTAAGTTTTCAATTTGTGCTTTCTCGTTTGATACATCAAAAGTATCTCCTTTTCCCCAGCGAGCAGTATGGAATGTTGTGTTAGCACCACTGCCAACTATTAAATCCCACATCATACCTTGTGTTGCTGCTCTATATTGCAAAGTTTGGTGTCCTGGATAAGTATATCCATAATAACCAATTAAAAGCAATCTTTCTTTTATTGAATTAGGTAAATTAACATCTTCCCAAGTTCCTTGGTTATAATTTACTCCTTCTTTTGTGTTTGGTTGAATACAATATGCAACTTCTCCATCTATATCATAAAGCGTATAATGCCATGAATGGTGGTCACTTCCATCTGCCTTTGCTCTATCATACCAATATCCAGAATCCGTTTGAGTTAATGTTGCTGCACTTACTGCGTGTGCATTAACAGTAAATCCAACTAATAATCCTATTGTTAACAATAAGGTTTTTGTAAATTTTTTCATCTCATTTCCTCCTCTCTTGAACATCTGCCCGAGATGATACAGGCAGAATAGCAAAAAAGCACTAACATTACGATTAGTGCAAATAATAATATTTTTAACATTTAATTTCCCTCACTTTCCGAAAAAAAATGACTCTTTGTTAAGAGCCATTAATATTTACTTTTTAATTCTTGATCCAGTCCTTCGCCACTTCTGCAAAAGAAATGCAAATAATACCAATACTTTCCGTTTTCATCTATTGCAGATGGATAAACTCTAAAATAATTTATCTCTGGTTGTATTTGATTATCTGTATGTTCTTCATTCCAGTCTAAAACATAATCTAACTCTTTATTTTGAATTTCATTACCTCTTTTCAAAGCTTCACTTTCAGAAGAAAACTCTTTTTTTCCATGAGTAATAGAATCGTAAAAAGTTGTTGACTCTTTGTTCTGTTGTCCTTGATTACTTGAACTATTAGTCTTATTATTTTCTGCTGTTTTATTCTCCTTTTTTTCTTCTTGCAAATTATTGCTTGTAGTTGGCTCGTTGTTAGATTTAATTTCTTTTTTCTTTGTCTTTTCAGAAACTTTTGTTGATGTTTTAGATTTGTTTTCTTGATTCTGAATATCTTCTTTTGAACTTTCACTATTTCCATTTGCTGTTTTGTTTTCAGTTTCATCAGTTTTAGTGGTTATTTCATCATTTTTTTGTTCTTCATCTTGCAAGTTAAATTCCTCTTCTTTTGCTTTTACAACATTTACTTGTTCGTGGTTTGAATTTTTCTTTAAACATTTGGTTAGAACAAATGCTCCACTAATCACTATTGCAAAAACAATAATGACAACTAAAATGAATTTCTTTTTCATTACAATCACGCTCCTTTTTACTTTCAATCTAGCATATTTTTAATAATTAGTCATCTGTGTATATTTAATTAATTATTAATTTATTTCTTTCAGTTAGTAATATAACAGTTAGTATATATACTAGGGAGGTTTGTAAGGAGGGATTTCATGGAAAGTGGCTATACACCATCTATCTTGCACCCATATCTTTTTGCCTTAAGTGTTTTGAATAATATTCAATGGCTTTAACAACAAAATCTTCAATCTTATCGTTTTCTACATTTTTTGGCAATACACTTCTGATTCTTTCTTCACTAAATTTCATTTTAGGAATTTGATTAGGTTTTTCCTGTGATAAAATATCATCAATTTTTTCTTCGTTCAAACTACCTTCTTGGCTTAATTTTTTCATAACAATAGCCTGGGCGTGAGATGGTGTAGCGTCATTATATTCTATACAGTCTAATAATGCGTATTGCTCTTCTTCAGTAAGATATGAGAGTTCTACTGCTGGGTTAAAAGCAATCTCTTTTGTATCTACTTTATCTAGTAGTTCTGGAATAAGTTTTGTTAAACGAATATATCTTCTAACTTGTCTGCCACTATCTTCATTGTCTTTTCCTATATCATCTGTAGATTCCCACTTTCGGACAACTTGTCCGAAAGATACTCCTTGATGTTTCATTGCGTCTAATTTCATTTTATATGCAAATGCTTTTTCACTTGGCAATATTTCTTCTCTTTGCATATTACTATCAACCATAATGATTATTGCTTCATCATCTGATAGTTCTCTAACAATACAAGGCATAGTTTCTTTAAGTGCTAATTGACTTGCAAATTTTCTTCTATGTCCAGAAATCATTTCATATCTTCCATCTGGCTTTGGTCTTACAAGTGCAGGTATCAATACACCATTATCTGCAATACTTTCTTTCATCTGTTCCATTTCTTCATTATCAATGATTTTAAATGGATGATTTGGAAAGTCGTCAATACAATCAATTTTTATATCCACTATTTTCTCTAGTTTTGCATTATCTCTTTGCTCTTGTGTAGAAAATAAATCATCTAGCTTTATCTTTGGAATTTGCATTTTTGTTTCTTTCTTTTCCATCAATTAACACCTCCTTTGCAAGTGATGAATAAGCCTCTGCTACTTTGCTAGATTTGTCATAAGTAAATATGCTTTTTCCATGTGCTGTTGACTCTGCAACTTTAATTGCTCTTGGTATTTGGGTATCATAGATTCTTACTGCACTACCATAATTTTCTTGTAATTGATTATAAATATCTTTAGTTAAATTAGCTCGTTTATCAACTATTGTTAATACAATTCCATCTATTTTAAGATTGGGATTTATTTGTTGCCTTATTTTTATAATAGTTGATAACAATTGAGTCATACCTTTAGCAGCTAGATATTGAGGTTGCACTGGAATTATAACTTTATCTGCACAAGCAAGTGCATTAATTGGTAACATTCCAAGTGAAGGCTGAGTATCTATTAAAATATAATCATATTGGTCTTTTATACTTTGAATTGAATGTCTTAAAGTATATTCTCTACTCATTGCTCCAACAAGCGTCATTTCAATACTAGATAATTGAATATCACTTGGTATTAAATCTAAATTTTCATTATGATGTTTAATACATTTTTCAAAATCTGTCTTTTTGTCACTCAAGGTATTTAGCAATACTTCATTAAGAGTCACAGGAATTTCGTCTTCTGTCCACCCCATATATGTTGTTAAATTACCTTGAGGATCTGCATCAATAAGTAAAACTTTTTTACCTTGACTTGCAAGTGCTGCACCAAGATTAAATGTTGTAGTTGTTTTACCAACACCACCTTTTTGGTTTGAAATAGCAATTATTTCACATTGTGCCATATTCTTCATCTCCTTTCCTTAAATTTAGCCATCATTTATAGATGGCATGTACAAAAAAAGAACTAGCATTTGCTAGTCTAAAATTTCAATATACTTAATTAATAATTCATCAATTACATCTGTATTTTCATTTTCTTTTATAAGTTTATTTCTAAATTCATTTAAGGAATTTATTATTATTTTTAATTCATATATATCAAGTTTTAATTTATACTTTTTCATATACATCCACCACATTTAATATAACAATTTTTTATATGAATTAAAAATGTGCTAAAAAAAGAGAGATAAAATACATTATCCCTCATTATAGTTTGATACTACTTTGCTCCTGTTTTAAATAACACTGCTGCTATTGTTAAGAATACACACTTAATATCTAATATTAAATTACAATTTTTACAATAGAAATATTCTAATTCAAGTCTTCTTTCATAAGTAGTAGCTGATCTTCCGTTCGCGGCCCACCACCCCGAAATGCCTGGACGAACACTTTCGTATATTGCATGATTTCCTTTATGAGCATCAAGCTCTCCTTCAACTAAAGGTCGAGGTCCTATCATAGACATATCACCTTTAATTACATTGATGAATTGTGGCAATTCATCTAATGATGTTTTTCTTAAAATATTTCCCATTTTTGTTATTCTTGGATCATTTTCAAATTTTTGATTTAAGTCCCATTCTTTTTTATACTTAGGGTCTTTTAAAAGTTCTTTTAACACTTCATCTGCATTCCATACCATACTTCTAAGTTTATATATATATATCGGTTTTCCATTTTTTCCGATTCTCTTTTGTTTATAAAATATTGATTTTTTATCTCCTGTTGCTATGTAACATATTTTAGTTACTATTGCTACTGGAATTAATGCTATAATGCCAAGCAATGAACAAATTATGTCAAAGATTCTTTTAATGCTAAAATATGAAACTCTCTCAATTTTATGAAAAATTACTTTTGATTTTTTTACTTTGTTGTTAACTGGTACTATAACTGATTCAAGTGCAACAACATCTTTTAAAGCTTTAGAGTTCATATCATCCTTAGTGTCTATAACTACTGAATCTATTGGAGACATTCATGCCACCTCCTTTACTGATTTTAGTAGTCCTTTATCTGAAAATAGAGGAACTTGCCACAACCCAGTAATTCCAGGCTTACACTTAGTAATATAGTAATAATAATACCCCATATCTTTTTCTTCTCTAGGCAAATATGGTCTAGGTCCAACTAAACTCATATCACCTTTTAAAACATTAATAAACTGAGGAAATTCATCTAAACTAGTACTTCTCAAAAACTTACCAATTTTTGTAATTCTAGGATCATTCTTCAATTTCTTATTCTTACTATACTCTTTTCTAGCCTCTTCATCTTCTTCAAGCAACTTCTTCAAAACATCATCTGCGCCAACAACCATTGTTCTGAACTTATACATTCTAAATAATTTACCATCTTTACCAATTCTATCTTGCGAAAAAAATAATGGCCCTTTATCTTTGTCCATTATTTTTACGATATATAAAATTATAGTTAATGGTATTAATACACACATCCCTGCCACTCCGGCACATATATCGATAAATCTTTTGGTTATAATCGTAAATGCATAGACGACTTTATTATTTAATAATATATCTCTTTTTGAAGGTTTTACTTCGATAATTCCTTTTTCTTTTGCAACTTCTAACTTATCACTCATACTTATTTCCCCTTGTTTTTTTTATTAAAAAAGCTAGTTTCCATTATATAACAAACTATTACACTTTTCAAGATTTTTCTACATTTTTATTGCTTTATTTTGTTTTTTTATTTTTTTGTATATTTCACAAATATTCCACACCACAAAAATCCCAAAACCAGCCCCACAGCTATCAATTAAAACATCTCTAAATTCACCTGATCTACCACCAACAAACAGCTGATGTATCTCATCACTGCATGCATATATAAATGCTAATCCGATGCTTATTAAAACTTTCTTTCTATTATTTATTTCATAAGTATTCATAAATAAAAATAATAGAATACCAAGACAAGTATACACTGAAAAATGTGCCATTTTTCTTACTGGGAATACAATTTCTTGTTTCTTTATTTCTTTTTCTTTTTGATTTAATTTTTTCATTTTTGGGTGATTTTCAACAATTGTATCAACAATTCTTCCACTTGATTTGTCAGATTGTTCTGATTGTTCTGATGAAAATTTAAAAATCACAACACAATTTGTAATTATTAAAAATATTAATATTATTCTTAAAAAAATCTTTAAATTTTTATTCATTTTTCTCATCTCCCAATTTCAATATTATAATTCAAGCATTATTTTTTTTCAATAATTTGAATGACTTTTTTCAACAAATTTTGTAATTGGTCTTTACAAATTTTATTTGCCGTTGTATAATCAGAATCATTGCATATTTTTTTAATATTATTACTATAATTTATGGGAGTGATTAATTTTGGAAAATCAACTAATTGTGTATACGCCAAAGAAAAATGTTAAAAAAATAGTTTTGACTATATTTTTAGGACTAATATTAAGTTTAATTATTTTTCTAATAGCAGCATATAGTAGTGCTTCTATTTCAATGAAATCAAAGTGGAATGAAACATCAAATAATATGGTTAGTTCATTCTACTTTTAATTTTTCTATAACAAAAAAGAGGAGCATCATAAAAAAAGATGTTCCTCTTTTGTATTTTAAACCTTTTATTTCCTAATATATTCATTTTAATTTTTTATTATATGTATTTATGAAATTGAATACATGTACCGGATTTTATGCAAATGCAAAAAACAATTTTTTCTTAACTGCAACAGGTTCTTCTATTTCAATTGGATTATTTTCAATAATTTGTCTTGGATTTGTTGTTGTTAATTCTTCAAATTTTTCTTCACTGATGTATTTCAAGAATTCTCTTTCAACTCTGTCAAAATGTCCATAAATATATCCTGTTCTATGTGTGTCTGATGCTAAGAAATGAACCATATTGCTTTTTAGCATTTTTATTATTGTTTTTTGTGCTTCTTTTCCATATTGACCAATAATACTTCCATAATTGCTTTGTATTAATGGAAGTAGTTCATTTGGATTATGTTGTACAAATAAATATCTTTCAGGATGTGCTAAAACTGGTACACATCCTGCTGATATTATTTCATCTATTACATTGTTTAATGTTAATACTCTACTTTTTTGTGGAAGTTCAAAAAGTAGATATCTGCTTTTTGCAAGCTTTGATACAACTCCATTTTTTATTAATTCCCCAATATCTTCTGAAATGTATACTTCATTTCCTTGGTGAATTTTTAATGAAATATTGTTTTCATTTAGCTTAATTTTTAAGTCATATAATTTAGGTTTTATTGTTTGATAATCATTTTCATAATATCCACATATATAATGTGGTGTTAAAATCACATCTGTAAAACCAGCTAGTTTTGCTAGTTTCAAACTAGTTAATGATTCAATGACATCTCTTGAGCCATCATCAACATTATTTAACAAATGAGTATGTATATCTATCATTACAAATCTCCTTTACCCTCATGTGACTATTTGTTTTCTAGGTATTTAGTTAATTGTTTTAATAGTACATTTAAATCTTCATCATTTTTATTTTCTGAATCATTTGTTACTTGATTTGATTTTTCCTCATCAACTTTGTCTAATTTTTGTTTCATTTGTTCTACTTTTTTATCTTCAACTTTTGCGTTTCCTTTGAATAATCCTCCAAATACTCCAGAATTAGCTTCTATTGGTTCATTTGATTTAGATTTTTTCTTAGATTTTCTTCCTTTAGCTGTTGAAGCAACTATAGAACTTTCATAATAATATGATTTTCCGTATTCTCTTTTACTTAATGGCACTCTGTTTAATATTACTCCGCTAACTTTTCCACCAACATTTTCAATGTTTTTCTTTATTTGTTTTAACAATTCCATTTTTGTCTTTTTATGTGATGCTACTATTAATGTAGAACCAACATATCTTGAAATTGCTAAAGCATCTGTTACCATTGTGCTTGGTGTTGAGTCAAATATTACTATATCTGCCATTTCTTCTAATGTTTTTATTAGATTAACCATTTTAGTACTTGTTAATAATTCTGATGGGTTTGGTGGTACAATACCTGCTGTTATAACATATAAATTATCAATTAAAGTTCTTTGAATATATTCACCTAATGCATCTTGTGAATCTTTTACTGATAAAATTAGGTAATTTGATAACCCTTTGTTATTTGATAATTCAAATATGTTGTGTTGTTTTCCCCTTCTCATATCTGTATCTACTAAAATTACTTTTTTTCCTGCTTGTGCGAATGTTATTGCTAAGTTTGCAGCAATCCAGCTTTTTCCATCTCCTGCTTGTGTACTTGTGAATAATATTGAGTTATGTTCATTACTTGCAGTCATAAATTGTACATTAGTTCTTAATGTTCTAAAAACTTCAGATACTGATGCTTTTGGAGATGTAAATGTTATAATTTCGTTTTGCATTAATAAATCCCTCCTTTACTCATAGTTTTTTCATCTTTGATAGTAGGGATTGATGCTAATACTGAAACTTCTAATTCTTTTTCAATATCATCTGCAGATTTAACTGTAGTATCTAATAAGTTTGCTAATAATACATATACTATAGATATTACTAATCCTATTACCATAAATATTGCTATATCTTTGATATGATTAATATTATATGGTTCTGCTGGTTCTTCAGCTTCATCTACTATTGTAATATTATTAATTTTGTAGATTTCGCTTACTCTGTCTGAGAAAATTTCTGCAATTTTGTTTGCAATGTTTTTAGCATCTAATGCATTTTTGTTTGTAACTGTTATTTTAATTAGTTCTGTATCCTCGACTAAATTTACTGTTACATTTTTCCTTAGTTCTTCTTCATTTACTTTTAGTCTTAATTCTCTAATAACTTCTCTTAATATATTCTTTGTTTTAACCAATTCACTGTATGTTGGTACTAGTTTTTGGTTTAATGTTAATTCTGTTGAAGTAATTCCTTGTGCTTTATCACCTTCTGGCACCATAACATCAGATTGTGCTAAAACTAATGTTGTATATGCTTTATACTTAGGTTTAACAAATGCAAAAGAATATATTGTTCCAATTATTAAAAATAAAAGTACTATAGTTATGATATGTAGTCTTTTGTTCCAAAAAATTTTGAATAATTGCTTTAAATCTAGTTCTTCCATAACTTTCACTCTTTCCTCATAATATAGTCTGGTGAACATTATATCAGAAAATTATGTAATTAGCAAGAGGTTTACAATAATTTTTCTCAATCTGTTTTTGAAACATTTTCGATTTTTATAACTAGCCCTCAAAAAGCATTTTTAAAACACTTCCCAAATGAAAACTTGACGAATCTTTTGGCATTCCAAATACCAATTCCTATTATTTCAGCTAATCCAATAAAGGCAAAAATCATTCCAATAATATACATACTATTTATAGTTTTATTTGCAATAAATGCAAAAGTATTAGAAATGGCCCAATTGAACATTAATATATTATTTATAACAATTGCTGTTCCTGAATAAAGATTCAAAAATATAAAGAAAGTTCCAGTTACAAACATACTGATTCCTAATGAGCTTTTATTTAACATAAATATCACAAAAGCTAAAATAATACTTAAAATACATGAAATAATCATTATAATTATTGCTATTTTATTTATTTTGTGTATTTTTTCGCTTATTTGATTAATAATATCTTCAGAATAAATTATATTGTCCGTATATATTTTTATTACAGAATTTTCAAACTCTTCAATATTTTTTTTGTTTTCTTCTGTTACTTGATAATTTGTGTTTTCAAGCTGTTTTTTAACATTTTCATCTAACTGTTTTTTCATTTCTTCAGTTGATATTTCAGTTTTTTTATTGTCATATATACCTTCTATAACATTATTTACATCTTGTTTAATTTTATCTTCAGTAAATACATTATCTAAAACACTGATTTCAAAGCCTGATGACATAATATCATTTTCAGTATTTTCTTTGATAATACCATATAAATTGTAATAATAATCTGTTTTTTGAAATGCTTTTTTCATATTATTTTTGTTTAACACATTACTTCTAACACAGCCTATTAGTATAATTGAAATCAATAAAATTGCAAGTATTAATGATAATATATATGAAACTATTTTTTTTCCTAATGTCATTTTTATCATTCCTTTATAATTTACATTTATAGTTTTATTTATTTTGATTTTTTAGTTATCAATTTTTTTAGCATATACAACAAATCTATCTTTTTTCTCCCCTAAAGTTTCAACTGGATAGCATGTATATACCATTAAAACCTCTTCATCTGTTTGAATTTCCATTTCATCAACATCATTCATATTTATGATTTTGGTTTTAAAAACCTTATATTTAAAATCACCATAAGTAGTGTTTATTTCTATTATTGCATCTTTTTTTATTTTAGGTAAATCATATAAAATTCCTTTATTATTGTGTCCCATGCAAATGATTGAAGCTCCTTCACCTGGAAAATATGCACTACTTGATTGACCTATCCCGTATTTCAAATAACTCATTTCATCGCCATAATACAATGGTAATGCTATATTTAGTGAATCAATTTTAAAGTTTCCATATCTAGTTCCATATTCAGGATAACTAATAATTGTTTTAGTGTTTTCATCAAATTTTAAATCTTTTACTATATTGCTATTTTTATTAATTGAAATCATATTTACATAGTCTATTGCCGTTTTTATCTGTTTTCCAAATATTAACTTTATTCCAAGTAAAATCAATATTATACTAATAGAAGCAATTATTATATCAATAATAATTGCTTCTATTGCTTTCCAGAAAACTGGATTGTTATTTGTTACATTATTACGCATTTAAACTTGCATTTTTCTTTCTAGCTATAACTAATGTAGTACCGGCAATTAATACTAACCCTCCTGCTATAACATATATATAATTTGTAGAACCTGTTTTTATTGCACTAGGCTCTGTTGTTATTACATTCTTTTTCTTTCCTGTTTTTGAATCTGTAACTTTTTTAACTCCCCATCTTAAAGAGTCAATTTTTGTTCCATTTTTATATACATCTAATCTTTGTGTAGAAGTATTGTAGCATGTAGTTAAACCTAAAGTTGATGCTGCTTCTTGTGCATAAGCTAATAATTGTTGTTTTTGCTCTTTTGTCTTTATTTTTTCTGGTTCACTTGCACCAATTTTATTCATATATGCAATTGCTTTATCTCCAACTTCTTTAATTTTAGTTGCTTGTGCATCTGTAATTTCATTGTCTTTGAAAAATTTCTCAACTTTTGCTTTATCTTGATTACTAATAACCCAAGTTGATCCTCCAATTGTTTTTTCACTTAAGATATAATCTTTAAGTTCACTTTTTGTTGTAGCATTTGAAACTGTTCCTAGCATTAAAATTGCCACTATTGCTATAAACATTGTTGTTAATAATTTTTTCATCGTTTTCTTCATCCTTTCTTTTGTTTGATATTTTTTCAAAATACTTCAACATTCTATCATCAATGTATATAAAATGCAAGCGTTTATTTCGATTATTTTGATAATTGGTACGGTTCTAAAAATCAATTCATTTGAACAGCACCTATAATCTCATTTATATCACTAATATTATATTTTTTCATATACTCCTCAACACCTTTAACAGCATTAACTGGAACCTCAGGGCTAATAAAATTACCAGTTCCAATAGACACAGCTGTTGCACCTGCAAGCATAAATTCTATTGCATCATCTCCTGTAACAATTCCACCTAATCCTAAAACTGGAATATCAACAGCTTGAGCTACTTGGTAAACCATTCTTACTGCGACTGGTTTTACAGCAGGTCCTGATAAACCACCTGTGTTATTTGCAAGCATTGGTCTTTTTTTATGAATATCTATACTCATTCCCAGCAAAGTATTTATAAGAGAAACACCATCTGCACCTGCATCTTGAGCAGCTTTTGCAGGTTGTGTTATATCTGTAACATTTGGTGTAAGTTTTACAATTAAAGGTTTATCTAAAACCTTTCTAACCTGACTTGTAACATTTTTTACACCTTCATAAGTAGTTCCAAATGCTAAACACCCTTCTTTAACATTTGGGCATGATAGATTTAATTCAACACCATCTATATCTGTTTTATTCAAAATTCGACATAATTCGACATATTCATCAATTGTACTACCACATGCATTTACAATAACTGCTGTATCGAACTTCTTAAGCCATGGTAAATCTTCATTAATAAAATGCTCAACTCCTGGATTTTGAAGTCCAATTGCATTTAACATTCCTGCAGTTGTTTCACAAACCCTTGGAGGCTTATTACCAGGACGAGGCTTTAATGAAGTCCCCTTAGTTACAATTCCTCCTAATTTATTTAAATCAATATATTCAGCAAATTCTCTACCATATCCAAATGTACCTGAAGCAACAGTGATTGGATTTTTCATTTTTATACCTGCTAAATTTACTTCTGTATTCATATATTTTCCTCCCTTTTTATTTTTTGAAACATTTGAAACATTTGAAACATTTGGGGACGGTCTTAAAATGTTTCATTTTTGAAACATTTTAAGACCGTCCCCAAATGTTTCAAATGTTTCAAAGTTAAATCTCAACTTCATTCGCCCAGAAAACTGGTCCATCTTTGCAAACATGTTTATATTGCAATTCTTCTGTTCCTGCTAATTTTACTGCACAGCCTAAACATACTCCTAATCCACAGGCCATTTTTTCTTCTAATGATAATTGGCAAGGAATATTTTTTTCAATTGATAATTGCTGTACAGCTTTAAGCATTGGCAATGGTCCACAGGCGAAAATAATGTCAATTTGATTTTCAGTGCCTAATGTATTTTCAATATCTTCTTTTAATTTATTTATAGCAAATCCTTTTTCTTTATATGAACCATCATCTGTTGTGATTACTAAATTTGAACTAACTTTACTAAATTCATTTTCAAGTGTTACAAAATCTTTATTTCTAAAACCAAGATATGTATTAATATTTTTTGTGCCATTTTTTCCTAATCTTTTGGTTAATTCATATAATGGAAAAACTCCTATTCCTCCACCAATTATTGCAACATTATTATATTTTTTTACATCAAATCCACCATTTCCAAGTGGTCCAACAATGTCGATTTCTTGACCCACTTCAACTTCTGATAAAATTATTGTTCCTTTACCTTTTACTTGGAAAATAAATTCCAATAGATTTTTATCATTATCAACATTATAGATACTAATTGGTCTTCTTAACAATGGCTCTGAACCCTTCAAAACTTTTATTTCTAAAAATTGTCCTGGTTTAGCTAATTTACACATTTCTTCAGATTCTACTGAATATTTAAAAATGTCATCTTTTAATTTCTCTTTGTTTACTAATTTTACACATCTGTGAATTCCCATTTATATTTCCTCCTATCTTTTTGAAGCATTTCGATTATTATAATTTTTTTAATTTTAGAACTTGCAATAATTAACCCTCTATCTATGATTAAAATATTTTTGATTATCTCTGTCCCTATTTTTAAAAATTTAAAATTTTCTCCGTCCCCAATTTTAAAATTTTCTCCGTCCCCAATTTTAAAAAGCTGAATTTAATTCGTCTCTCATTCTGATTGCCTCAGCTCTAGTTGCTTTAGCATAATCAACTTCTGCAAATTTATCTTTCCATAAATCTGATTTATATGCACACATTAAGCTTCTAGAAGCATTAACAATTCCACCTAAACCATTTCCATCAAATCCTAATGCAATATCAGAAGCCTTTCCGCCTTGAGCACCATAACCTGGAATTAAGAAATATGTATGTGGTGCTGTTTTTCTAATTGATTGTAATTGCTCTGGATATGTTGCTCCAACAACTGCAGCAATACTACTATATCCATATTCACCTCTTAAATCTTCTCCCCATTTTTCAACTAATTTTGCAACTGTAGTATATACTTCATCACCATTTTCTAATTTAATATCTTGTAATTCCCCAGATGATGGATTTGATGTTTTTACTAAAATAAACAAACCTTTATTATATTTTTTACAATCTTCTATAAATGGTTTTACACAATCTGACCCCATATATGGATTTACTGTAAGGAAATCTACATCAAAAATTGACTCTTCAACATCTCCAATTTTTGTTTTTCCTAAAAATGCATTTGAATAACCTGCAGCAGTTGAACCAATATCTCCTCTTTTTGCGTCAACTATAACAAGCATTCCCTTTTCTTTTGCATATTTACAAGTTTCTTCAAAAGCTTTCATTCCAGGAAGTCCAAACATTTCATAAAAAGCAATTTGAGGCTTAACTGCTGGAATAATATCAAAGGTTTCATCTATTAAAGCTTTATTATATTCAATAATTGCATCAGCAACTCCTTCTAAAGTTTTTGGATATTTATCTGTTACACATTTTGGCAACATTTCAAATCTTGGATCTAACCCCATTACTGTTGGGTTATTTGTTTCTTTAATTTTGTCTATTAAAATATCTATTATGTTTTTCATTTTTCAATTTCCTTTCTTTGCGTTTTTTTGAGATTGTGAGACTCTGGGGACGGAGTTAAAAAGTCTCATTTTTGAGACTTTTTAACTCCGTCCCGAAAAGTCTCACTTTATTTTTCATAAACAATTCTTCCGCCTACAATTGTATATTGAACCATTCCTTTTAATTTTTTCCCTATAAAAGGAGTGTTTTTAGATTTTGAAACTATAGATTCTTTTTCGTAAACATATTCAATATTAGGATCAAATATTGTTAAATCTGCAGTCATTCCTTCTTTAATTTCTCCTCTATCATCTAATTTTAATAATCTTGCAGGAGTATATGACATTAATCTTACCATATTTAAATAATCTATATATCCTGGGGCTACTAGGTTTGTAATTGTTGCAGATAATGCAGTTTCAAATCCTATAATTCCATTAGGTGCTTTTGATAATTCTCTTGCTTTTTCTTCCTCAGAATGAGGAGCATGGTCTGTTATAATTGCATCAATTGTTCCGTCTTTTAATCCTTGAATTATTGCTTGTTTATCTTCTTCTGTTCTTAATGGTGGATTCATTTTAGCATTTGTTCCAGATACTAAAACTTCATCTTGTGTAAAACTATAGTAATGTGGACAAGTTTCACATGTGATTTTAACGCCTCTTTTTTTAGCATCTCTAATCATATTAACAGAAGTTTTTGTGCTAATGTGGCAAATATGTGCTCTAACATTGTTTGTTTCTGAAATTACTATTTCTCTTGCTGCCATTATTTCTTCTGCTTCAGGCAAAACTCCTTCAACACCAAGTTTTTCAGCTACTTCTCCCGCATTGATAGCACCTGCTGAAACTGATTTTTCCTCACAATGTGATGCTACAAATGTTCCAAGTTTATCAGCATTTATGATTCCTTGCCTCATAATTCTAGAGTTTACAACAGGAATTCCATCATCTGAAAATGCTATTGCACCAGCCTTTTTTTGTTCTTCAAAATCAACTAGTTCATCACCTAATTCCCCTTTAGTTACACTGGAATATGGAAAAACATTGCATAAATTCACTCTTTTTGCTTCATCAATAATTTTTTGCAAAACAAAAGCACTATCAGGGGTTGGTTTGGTATTCGGCATAGGACAAATACTTGTAAAACCACCCTTAACAGCGCTTTTTGATCCTGTTTCAATTGTTTCTTTATATTCAAAACCAGGTTCTCTTAAATGACAATGCATATCTATCATACCTGGCATAATAGACAAATTAGTACAATCAATTACATTATCTGCTTGTACTTCAATATTCTTTCCAACTTTTTCAATTTTTGAATCATTAATCAACACATCCATTACTTCATTTGTATTTGATGCATAATCTAAAACTGTTCCATTTTTTAGTAATGTTCTCATTTTTACTCCCCCTTATTTCCACAAATTTTTATCATTTTATCATTTATTTCTAGCTGGTGTCAATACTTTATGCTTTTCTTTAGAAATAAAAAAATCACATTTTTTTGCTGCCTAAAATATAAAAGCAGAATACCAACTAGCGCCTTTTTTAGCACTTACTTAGTATTCTGCTTTTAAAACTAAAGATATGTTTTAATCTCCAATATCTTTTTCATTATTTTTTAATTCTCTATTATTCTTAGCCATATTTCCATTTGTTATTTTATTCTTTTCATTAATACTTCCATTATCTCTAACCTTCATTTTTTCGTGAAAATCTAATATTTTATCACACTCATTCTTATGAGTATCATCCAAATTATTTTTTTCAATATCTATTTTGTTATCACCTTTTATCAAAATACTTCTATCAGAGATGATTAAAGCCTTTTTCTTTTTCTCCCAACCTAATTCTTCTGGTAAATAACCTAATTGAAGGACTTCTTCTTGTGTCATTTCAATTTGAACAATTTCAATGTTATCAGGCCTACTAAAACTATTTCTATTTAGTTTTTCATTTGAATTAGTTTTTTCATTTGCTAACAAAACAAATGTAATTAACCCTAGCTCTTTATTCTTTTTATCATCTTTTCCACATAATTTTTCTAATAATCTTTCTCTCTTTTTTTCTCTTTTATCTATTATTTTTTTCTGTTCATCACTACATTTTTCATATGGCACAAATTGAACATTATCTTTAAAATAAGTTCTTTTAGTTGATAATGATATATAATCATAATTATAAGATTTTAAATTTTTAACTAATATAACATCTTGTTTAGCAATTTCCAATAATCCCTCTGTAATAGGCGATTTTAATCTTGGATATGCTTGTTTTCTAAAACCAAATTTCCTTTGTGTAACATAATCTTCAAAATGATATTTCCCGTTTCTATTAACAGGAGCATGTATATAATAGCTTCCAATTTTGTTTTTATCCATAAAAAGAACTTCTTTTAATTGATTAGCTAAATTTAAATCATTTTTTTCTTCTACTTGGTCAGCAATTTGATTAATAATACTTTTCTTCTTTAACTTGTCAATTATTTTTTCTCCAGTTTCATTTTTTAAATTTGAAAATTGAGGGAAAAAATCTTCTGGTCTCTCAAGATTTTTTATCAATGATTCTTTTGAATATATTAAATTTCTAAATAAAAAGCCTAATCTATTTCTTAAATGTTGATTTTTTACTTCTTCTTTATCATATTCAACATCTAAACAATTTAGCACAGGCTGTAATATTTGAAAATACTTAAATACATCATTCCATTCTAACATTTTAAATGGTACAAATTTATTTGCATTTTTTATAGTATTAGAATTCAATTTCTTTTCATTGCCAATAATCCAATTATTGTGAGCCCTTTCTAAAATATACAGTATTAGATTATTTATTTTATAATTTTTCAAGTTTTCTACTGAAGAATCAATATAATCCTCACTATATTCTTCTTTCTTAAACAGAGTTTGATGTTTGACTTCAAAGCTTTTAAAATCAGCATTATTTCTTCGATCTTTTTCAGTCGCTCTTAATAATTCAAATAGCGTAACAAGCATATTTTCTTCCATTTTAACAAGACCAAATTCTGCTATTGGTTTATAATTTTTATATTTTATTAAGCTATTTTTTAGTTCTTTAACATTCATTTTAGCTTCTCCTTTACAGTTGGAAAATATTATATATTTTGCTTTAGTAAATCGGATAGTTATTTTGGTTGGGGTACTGTGATTCGAACACAGGAATGTCGGAGTCAGAGTCCGATGCCTTACCGCTTGGCGATACCCCAATATTTTAGCTTTGTTCTATTATATCTTTTACATTTCTTTTATTTTTAATTTTATTTATCATTATTGTTAAAAAGTTTTGCTTTTTTTCTTTAAATTCGACTAAATTTGTAGCATATAAGTCTTCAATTTCTTGATTTTCTTTTTCATATTCGATATAATTTTGTACTTGTTTTTTGGGAATAAACTCAAAATATCTGTCAAAAATTAATCTATATTCTTCATTATTTAAATAATCTAATATTGTTTTTCTATCTTTTTTTGAAAAATTTTGTAATGGAATATTTAAGTATTTGTGTTTAAATATAAGATGTCTATCTTGATTAGTAAATCTAGATTTTAGCAAATTTTCATCATTATATTCTATTAAAAACTGCTCATCTTTTATTCCAATTACCATATTGGTCCATTGTTTATTATATGTTTCTGTATATACTTTATATAGTTTTTTTATTGTATTACACAAATTGTCTACAAGAACCAAATATGCTTCTTCATCAACATTAAATTTATATGGCACTTCATAAACATTAACTGGATTTTTTCTTATGAATCCTTTTGGTATATAATAAAAATACATTTCCCATGTTTCTACATTATTAAACTGTTTTGTTACAGATGCATATAAATATATACTTTCCCATTTTTCAGGTATCAAATTATTTAATTGATGTTGAATTCCTGTGTATATTTTTTTTAATTCTAATACATTGTTCATTATATACCACCTCTTTTAAAATTGTCAATTTTAATATGCTAAATTCATTTTTTTAAATTTCTTGATATTATCATTCAAAATTAAACAATTTATATGATTTGCTTTTGTTTTTAATATGTAATTATTGCGGACATTACTTTTTAAATAATAAAAAGCTTTTTTTATGTCCGCATATTACATTTTCTTAATTCTTGTTTTATATTTTTATAGGATTTTCATTTTTAAATACTTAAGCAAAAATTTATTTTCTTAATAATAAACTATCACCAAGCATTTCTTCTGGTTTTTCTAACCCCATAATATCTAACATTGTTGGTGCTAAATCTGCTAATCTTCCAGATTTTAATTTAACATTTTCCATTCCATATAAAACTAATGGAACAGGGTTTGTTGTATGTGCAGTATGTGGTTCTCCTGTTTTGTAATCTACCATTTGTTCTGAGTTACCATGGTCTGCTGTAATTAATATAACTCCTTGTGCATCAGTAATTTCTTTAATTACTTTACCAACACAATCATCAATAAATTCTATTGCTTTTATTGCTGCTTCTAAACTTCCTGTATGCCCTACCATATCTGGATTTGCATAGTTTAAGATTATTGCATCATATTTTTTGCTTCTAATTGCTTCTATAACCTTTTCTGTAACTTCACCAGCACTCATTTCAGGTTTCATATCATATGTTTCAACCTTTGGTGATGGAACTAATATTCTGTCTTCACCTTTGTATTGTTTTTCTTCTCCACCATTAAAGAAAAATGTTACATGGGCATATTTTTCAGTTTCAGCAATTCTTAATTGTGTTTTTCCATTTTTGCTTATATATTCACCAAATGTATTTACTAATGTTGTTGGTTTAAATGCAATATTTACATTTGGAATTGTTTCGTCATATTGTCTCATACATACAAAACATAAATCTAATTTTTTTGTTTCAAACTCTTTGAAATCTGGGTCTACTAAAGTTCTTGTAATTTCTCTTGCTCTATCTGGTCTAAAGTTAAAGAATATTACAGAATCTTTTGGACCAATTGTTGCGACTGGTTCTTCGCCATTGCAAATTACTGTTGGAACAACAAATTCATCAAATACTTCTTTTTGATATGAGCTTTCAATTGCTGAAATTGCTGATGTTGCTTTTTCTCCAATACCATTTACCATTGCATCATATGTTTTTTGAATTCGGTTCCATCTATTATCTCTATCCATTGCATAAAATCTTCCAGAGATACTAGCAATTTTTCCTATCGCCTTTTCTTTCATTTTATCTTCTAATTCCATTATATAATTTTCAGCAGATGCTGGTGGAGTATCTCTTCCATCTAGGAAACAGTGAACAAATACATTCTCAAAATCTTTTCTTTTAGCTAGTTCTAATAATCCATATAAATGACGATTATGACTGTGAACACCACCATCTGATACTAATCCCATTATATGCAATTTTGTGTTATTTTGTTTACAGTTTTCTATAGCTTTAACAAACTCTGGAATGCTGAAAAAGTCGCCATCTTCTATTGATTTTGTAATTCTTGTTAATTCTTGATATACAACTCTTCCTGCACCTATGTTTGTGTGTCCTACTTCTGAGTTTCCCATTTGTCCTTCTGGTAAACCTACTGCCAAACCACTTGTAAATATTTCTGTTGTTGGGCATGTTTTCATTAGTTTGTCAATATTAGGTGTTTTTGCAAGTTTTACTGCATTACCTTTCTCATTGTTGTTATTACCAAATCCATCTAATATCATTAGCATTGTTACTTTTTTATCCATTTCTTTGTACTTAATGTTAGATAGCGTTCTTTTTACGTTCTAACATAACTCCTTTCCTCAATATTTTTTATTAATTCAACTGCATTATTTAATGACTCATCTGTATAGTCATTTGCAATTATATAATCAAATTTTTTCTGTATATTTGTATTATTTTCAAATTCTTTTATTTGTTCTTTTATTTCTTTTAATCTAAATAATTCTATAGTTTTAGGCAAGCATCTTAATTTTAACTGTTTTTTTGCGGTTTCAACATTTGGTTTTATATATATTGATACCACACCTTTTGCTACTTTTTTGAATTCATCAATTGTGCTATAATGAAGCTCTGTTACAGCATTTTCATCTGATAACAAATCTTCTGTATAATATGCATATTTATGTCCTAAAAATTCAAATGGAACTGAAATTTTACCACTATTTTTTAGTTCTTCAAATTGTTCTTCTGTAACAAAATGTTTATCTATACCTTCTACCTCTCCAATTCTTTTGGCTCTTGTTGTAACTATTACAATGTTTTTGAAATTTAGTTTATTAATTATATGTTTTTTTAAGTACGACTTTCCTGCACCTGTTATTCCAGATAATATTACAATCATTTTTCCATTACCTTCTTTTCTTGCAGATTTTGTTGATTTTTCTGTACATTTCTTTTTAAGCATTTTTCCTCTAATCTTTTTATTACTTGCTTATAATCTACTTTTCCTTTTTCTTGTTTTGGAAATTTTGTAAGACCATTTACTATTTTACTAATAGCTATATCCATTGGAACCCATTCATAAGATTTTACTTCTTCTTGTTGTATTTTAGTAACTTGTTTTTGCTCAATAAACACACAATAAA
The DNA here is from genome assembly GCA_945917765.1 of uncultured Lachnospiraceae bacterium. Classification (GTDB taxonomy): domain Bacteria; phylum Bacillota; class Clostridia; order TANB77; family CAG-508; genus CAG-492. The sequence goes on from CAMEHU010000002.1 coordinate 29,138, forward strand.
AATCTATTAAAAAGTTTCTTATTTTCCCCTTACTTTCAAAGCCTAATGGTTTTGATAACACACTAAGCTTGCCAATTTGATTATAATCAACATTATAAATTCCAACTTCCTCACGTAATTCTCTTAAAATAGCCTCAAAACCTGATTCATTTCCATTAACATGACCAGAAACCAAGTCTATTTTTCCTGGAGTAAGTTCAGTATTAGCTCTTTCCTCCATAAGAACTTGATTTTTTTCATTTATTACAAAACAAGTAACACCATATAAATATTCATCTTCTAGATTTTTTTCATCTTCTATTTTTATATCACGAATATATCTTCCGGTTTTATCATATACTTTGTAATATTCATTATCAGCTTTATTATACTTAATTCTATCTTTAAACTCCATATTTATACATCCTTTTTATTTTGATTAATGCTTAATCTTCTACCTCAAAAAATCTTAATCTGTATTATAACATATAATTAACTATTTTTGCAAATTCATCAGCTTTTAAGCTAGCTCCTCCAACTAATCCACCATCAATATCTGATGTTGTAAATAATTCTTTAGCATTAGAAGATTTTACACTTCCACCATATTGAATTATTATTTCATCTGCAACTTCATCACCATACAAGTTTCTTATCTCATTTCTAATTGCTTTTACACTATTATTAGCATCTTCTGATGTTGCAGTTTTTCCAGTACCTATAGCCCAAATTGGTTCATAAGCTATTATTACTTTTTTTGCATCTTCAGCAGATAAGCCTTCAAAAGCTTTTCTTGTTTGAGTTGTAAACACTTCTTCAGCTTTTCCTGATTCGCGTTGTTCTAAAGTTTCGCCAACACATACAATTGGTTTTAACTCATTTGCCAAAGCTGCTTTTATTTTTTTATTTACAGTTTCATCTGTTTCAGCAAAATATTGTCTTCTTTCAGAATGTCCGATGATTACATATTCTACACCTATGCATTTTAGCATTGGCCCTGAAACTTCTCCTGTAAATGCACCTTTTTCTTCAAAATGCATATTTTGTGCTCCTATTTTGATGTTTGTTCCTTGTGCTGTTAACAAACTATAAAATAAATCTGTGTATGGAACACATAAAATAACTTCATTTTCCGTGTCTTTAACTAAACTTGCTAATTGTTCTATACATGCCATTGCTTCATTTGGAAGCATGTTCATTTTCCAGTTTCCTGCAATTACTTTTCTTCTCATTTCGATTCCTCGCTTTCTTGCACAGTTGGGGACGCGTCCCTGTTGTGCATTTTGCACAACTTGGGACACATCTATGTTATATGTTATTCTTTTTCATAATTAAACTTTAATTATCTTTATGCCATTTTGCCCCGTCCCCATTGGCGATTTTAAACTATTATCTATTTAATAAACACTCAACTCCAGGTAACTTCTTTCCTTCCAAAAATTCAAGTGAAGCTCCACCACCAGTAGAAATATGTGTCATTTTATCCGCTAATCCAGATTTCTCAACAGCTGCAGCAGAGTCTCCTCCTCCAATAATTGTTGTAGCACCATCTAATGAAGATAAAATCTCAGCTACTGAATTTGTTCCAACAGCAAATTGGTCAAATTCAAATAATCCAACAGGTCCATTCCATACTACTGTTTTAGCATTTTCTAATTCTTTTTTATATAATTCAATTGTTTTTGGTCCAACATCAAAAATACTCCAATCATCAGGAACATTTTCAATATCAACAACTTGACTTTCTGTGTTCTTATCAAATTCTTTTCCTAATTTGGCATCTATTGGTAAAATCAATTTAACATTTTTGCTATTTGCTTTTTCCATTAACTCTTTAGCTAAATCTAATTTATCATCTTCACATAAAGATTTACCAACATTATATCCCATTGCTTTAATAAAAGTGTTAGCCATAGCTCCACCAATTATTAAAGAATCAACTTTTCCTAATAAATTATCAATTACCGCAATTTTATCTGAAACTTTTGCACCACCTAAAATTGCAACAAATGGTCTTTCAGGATTTTCTAAAGCTGTTCCTAAGAAATTGATTTCTTTTTCCATTAAAAATCCTGATACAGCTGGTAAAAATTCAGCAATTCCTGCTGTTGAGCTATGAGCTCTATGTGCTGTTCCAAATGCATCATTTACATATATATCAGCCATTGAAGCCAATTCCTTAGCAAAATCTAAATCATTTTTTTCTTCTCTAGCGTCATATCTTACGTTTTCTAATAAAACAACATCACCTTCAGCCATTTCTGAAGTTAACTTCTTAGCACTTTCACCTATAATATCTGTTGCTAATTTAACTGGTCTTCCAAGTAATTTTGAAAGCTCATCGCTAACTGGTTTTAAAGAAAACTCAGGTTTAACTTCACCCTTTGGTCTGCCTAAATGAGACATTAAAATAACTTTAGCATTATTATCTAATAAATACTTAATAGTATCTAAAGCACCAACAATTCTTCTATTATCAGTAATATTTTTATTTTCATCTAAAGGAACATTAAAGTCACATCTAACAATAACTTTTTTTCCCTTTAAATCTATATCCTTAACAGTTTTCTTGTTCATATTTAACAAGCACCTCTTTCTTTTTTAATGTAGTTGAAACATTTTGGAACATTCCGGGACGGTCTTGTTTTGTTTCATTTGCAAAACCCGCTCGGAGACAGAAATAATAAAAATTCAAAATTTTGAAAATGTTAACGTAGGTGGATTACAGCTTCTTATGTAGTTGCACCTATTGAGGTTGCGTAAGTGCCCTCTACGGAGAGGCTCAAGGGTGCAACAATTAGAAGCTGTTTCCACCGAAGATTACGTTTTCAAAATTTTTAATTTTTATTATTTCTGTCTCTCGGCAACAATCCCAATTGAAACATTTTAAGACCGTCCCGAAATGTTTCAAAAATGAAACAAAACAAGACCGTCCCCAAATGTTTCAAATTAATTTAACTCAGCAAAATACTTAATAGTTCTAACCATTTGGCTAGTATAAGAATTCTCATTATCATACCAAGCTACAACTTGAACTTGATATAATCCATCTTCTATTTTTGTTACTAATGTTTGTGTTGCATCAAACAAAGAACCATAAGTAATACCAATAATATCAGAAGAAACTAATGGTTCATCAGTATAACCATAAGAATCATTAGCTGCTGCTTTCATGGCTGCATTTATTGAATCAGGTGTAATATCATTTCCTTTTACAACAGCTGTTAAAATTGTTGTAGAACCTGTTGGAACTGGAACTCTTTGAGCTGAACCGATTAATTTTCCATTTAATTCTGGAATAACTAATCCTATAGCTTTAGCTGCTCCTGTTGAGTTTGGTACTATGTTACAAGCTGCTGCTCTTGCTCTTCTTAAATCACCTTTTCTATGAGGTCCATCTAACAACATTTGATCACCTGTGTATGCGTGAATTGTTGACATTATTCCTGATTGAATAGGTGCATATTTATTTAATGCATTTGCCATAGGTGCTAAACAGTTTGTTGTACATGATGCTGCTGAAATTATTGTATCTTCTGGTTTTAATATGTTTTCATTAACTCCGAAAACTACTGTTGGTAAATCACTTCCAGCAGGTGCTGAAATAACTACTTTTTTTGCTCCGGCATCTATATGTGCTTGGGCTTTTTCCTTTGTTGTGTAGAATCCTGTACATTCTAATACTACATCAACTCCAATTTCTCCCCAAGGTAATTCTTTTGCATCTGGTTTTGCATATATTTTTATTTCTTTTCCATCAACAGTTATTGAATCTTCTCCTGCTACAACTGTATCTTTTTTAGCATATGTTCCTTGTGCAGAATCATATTTTAATAAGTGAGCTAACATTTTAGGGCTTGTTAAATCATTGATTGCAACAATCTCATACCCTTCTGCTCCAAACATTTGTCTAAAAGCTAGTCTTCCTATACGACCAAATCCATTAATGGCTACTTTAACTGACATAAAAATTCCTCCTTCTGATGCATTTTTGCATCTCTAAAATTGCTTATACGCAAGCCAAAATCATTGTATACCAAAACAATTTACTTTTCAAGTATTCTTATCTATTTTTTCCCTAATTTGTTAAATTTATTCATGCACCAAAAAACGACAAAAAATGATGCTTATAATGCCTTTTTTAATCACATTATAAACATCACTTTATTATATATTTATAGACCGTTTTTTAATACTTTCATAATAATTCAATAATTTTTGTTCCAACTCTCTTTTCTCAATATATGCTTCACTATATATTTCTCTATCATAGTTTTCTTCAAGATTTTCTTCTTGATTTTCTTTATTTTCATTATTCGCTTCATCATTATTTTTTTCGTTATCAACATTATCCATATTCTCATCTCCTGGCCAATCATCATTATTATCAGCATCAAAATTATAAAGTCGTCTTTCTTTTTGTACATTTTCTTTTTGCTCATAATTTTCTAGATAATCTTGATTAAAATCTTCTTCTTCATTTTCAAACTCTTGATATTTAGATTTTCTATTCCAAAATGCTTTGGCAAAAAAATTCTTTATCTTTGTTAAAAAATTATCTTGAACTACCACTAATCCCTTTTCATTCGTATAATTCCCCATATTTTGCTCCTCTCTTATTCCCATTATTACTTTATTATATAATAACATATATTTTTTAATTTGTAACAAATATTACAAATTGTAATATAAATTTAATATTTCTGTAATATTTTATAGCTCCATTTGAGTTCCTAAAAAACTTGCAGCAGATTGAACTACCTTTTGTTCAACTTCAGACATTTTTGTATTTTCATCTTTTGATAACAATATAACTGTTCCTATTACATCTCCGTCAGCAATTATTGGATATACTACTTGTGCATTATTCTTTTTATTGTTTGTTTCATTTTTTGTAATTGGAATTGATACATCATTGTTTTCTTTACTTGTATAGTTTTCTTTTTCATCCATTATTTGCTCTAATTCAGGGCTTATTCCTTGTTCTAAATATTCCTTTTTAGAACCTCCTGATACTGCTATTACTGTGTCTTTATCTGTTATACATGCAATATGCCCTGTTGTTTTTGCTAATGTTTCAGCATATTCTGTTGCAAATTCTGATAGTTCTCCAATTGGAGAATATTTTTTTAAGATTATTTCCCCTTCTTTGTCTGTAAATATTTCTAACGGGTCTCCTTCTTTTATACGAAGTGTTTTTCTTATTTCTTTTGGTATTACAACTCTACCTAAATCATCTATTCTTCTTACAACACCTGTTGCTTTCATTTGTTTTCCTCCTTGTTTTTCAAAGTTTTATATTGTTAGTATTGCAAGAATTTACAAAATTATACGAAAAAAACTTTGAACAAAATTTGTTCAAAGTTTTTTATAAATTATTCTTTATTATTCTTTTCTCCTAAACTTTGTGCAATATCCTTTTTCAAAACATATTCTGCTTCACTTCTTGTTCTAACAGTTGGATCAATCTTTCTAGCTCTATCTATAATTCTTTTATGTTCCATAATGCCATAAATAAAACCACCTATTGCAACCATACAAGAAATAACTATGAAAACAATATGTCCAATTGAAAATCCCTCCATATTTAATCCCTCCTTTTCAAATTCAACGCTGTTTCATATCATATGAACGTTACAGTTTAACACAATATTTATCAAAAAAATTATAAATAATTGACAAAAAATTTTTTTATGATATACTAATATGTGGATTATTAATAATTCAAAAGCAAAAGATTTAGGAGGTACTTATAATGAAAAGAATGAGTGAAAAAGAATTAAAAAGAATAGATGGTGGAGTTGGATGTATAGGTTATGAATTACCTAGACCAAACGAAGATAGTTATATAAAACCATCTGATCAAAACGGTTTGTCTTCTAGTGGTTGGGGATTTGTTGCTTCATACTTTGGATATAAAAGACGTTAATATAAAGAAAGCACTTAAGTTTATACTTAAGTGTTTTTTTAATGTAATACTTCCTTATGTTGGGTTTTCCATAATTCATAAAAAATTCCTTTTTTATTTATTAATTCATTTGGAGTTCCAATTTCTGTTATATACCCATCTTTTAAAGAAATAATTTTATCACATTTAGTAAGTACATTTAATCTATGTGCAATAATTATTTTGATTGTATTTTTTTCAGCTGATAAATTATCGACAATACCTTCTTCTGTTATTGTATCCAAATTACTTGTTGATTCATCTAATATAAGCACATCAGGATATGTGAGCAATGCTTTTGCTAAAGATAATCTTTGCTTTTCTCCTGTTGATAAATTTGTTGCTCCTTCTTCAATTTTGGTTTGTAATCCTAAGGCTTTATTATTTATATATTCTTTCATTTTAACAATATCTAGTACTTTATTAACTTCATCTTCACTAACATTATTATTTCCAATTGTTAAATTGTTATAAATAGTATCTTGAAACCAAAAGTCGTTTTGAGAAACATATGTAATTTTCTTTCTTAATGATGCTGTTGTTAAATTATTTATATTCTCATCATTTATATAAATTGCTCCATCTGTTACTTCGAAAAAATTTAATAAAAGTTTTATAAGAGTAGTTTTTCCAGATCCACTTGAGCCAATTATTCCAATGCTTTCCCCTTCTTTAATATTAAAATTAATATTATTTAATATTGGTTCTCTTAATCCATATTGAAATGTTACATTTTCGAATTCTATTCGTTTTATTTTATTTACTATTTCTCTTTTTTCTTTATTTAATTCATCTTCAGTAGTAGTCATAAAAACATCATCTAATCTTTCTAATGCTGCATTTGTTTCATATAGTTTATCTTGAATTCTAATTATATATCCAATCGGTCCTAATAAATATCCCTGAAGTGTATATAAAAACATTAATTCTCCCATTGTTATTTTTCCAGTCATAACTAATGTTCCTAATGTTGAAAGCATTATTAATTGGCTTATTTGAATTATTATTCCTATCAAACTACCTTGAATTGCAAATAACTTTTTTGTATTATAGAATAATTTTTGATAATTTTCATATTTATAATTCATGCTATTTTCCACATATTTTTCTGAATTATAGCTTTTTACCGTTTCACTTCCTATAAAAGATGCACTTGCAAAAGAATAAATATCTGTAACAGATTTTTTTATTTTTCTTGTTTTTTCAATTGATTTATTTCCAAAAATCTTTTGAATTATTATTATTAATAGCATCATTACAAACGCTATGACTGCAATTTGCCAGCATCCTTTTATAAGTACTATTATTAAAGCAAAAATTGCATACACAACATCAATAAGAAAGTCAGATGTATAATCTGTTATAATTGAACGAATTATATCTCCATCTTGAAACCTTGTAATTAAATCTCCAGATGTTCTTGAGGTAAAAAAGCTCATTGGAAGGTTTGTAATTCTATTAAATATATTTAATGTTAATTCTTTATCAAGTTTTTTTGTGAATTTTAAAGAAACCTTTAATTTTATCCAATCTACTGCAACAGTAAATATATATATTCCAATTATTATTAAAACCATCTGCCATAATAAATTTAATTTATATTGTGGTATAATAGTATCTATAAAAAAAGAGTAAAAGCTTGCTGCTACAACACTTATTCCCGATATTATTGCCGATAAAATTATTAAAAAGATTAAGTGTTTTTTAAATTTTAAAATTAGATCAAATATTAATTTATATGTTCTTTTATATTTTTTTATTTCTTTAAAATTTTCTTTTGGTTTAAATGTAAGTATTTCGCTTGTCCAAATTTCATTAAACTTGTCCCATTTCATGACTTGTTTACCTTCACTTGGATCTCCGATAACTACTGTATTTTCATTTGCCTCAAAAACAACTATATAATGTTGCTTATATCCCTCAATTACAGTATGCACTATAATTGGGAAATTCACATTGCTGTTTAAAAGATCTTCTTTTGTTGCAAAAAAGGCGTCTGTTTCTAAATTCAATTTTTCTCCTGCTAATTTTAATGAATACATTGAATTGCCTTCTCTATCAGTCTTAGCAAATTCTCTTATTACTGCTAAAGATATGTTTTCAACTCCATAATAAGCACATATCATTGCTAAGCATGCGACACCACAATTTTTCTCATCTGGTTGTTTGTAAATTTTGTATTTCATTTCTGTGACTCCTCATACTATTTGTACTTTGATGTTATAATATTTTTATATATTATGCAAACATATTAATTCATTTAGATACTTTACTTTTATTTCTTCAGTATTTTTTCCAAAAAATTCTTTTGAATAAATTTTTCCTAATAATTTATAATTATTTTCCTCTAAATATTTATACATTCCTTGTTCATTTTCAACTACCAGACCAACACATATATCCGCTTCTTTATTTATTATTTCATTATACAAATATTCTAGCGAAAAATAATTATAAAACATATCACCCATTTCAATAAACATTACATATTTGTTTTCTGTTTTATCAATAATGCTATTTAAATAATTTTCTCCTTTGCAATTTATTACTTGAATATTTATTTTTTCTTTAAATGTTTCTGCTTCACTTAAATAATCTTCATTAAACGAACTATCTACTAAATATATTTTTAATTCATCTTTTATTGATTGCCCACAAATTGACAGAAGTGTTTTTCTTAAATCTCCATTACTTTGATGTTCTTTTGGTGTTATAATTATATCTATCATATTAGGCCTCCTGTATTAAATTAATAAAATCATCGAATGATATAGATATATATTTAAGTGAAATTCCTCTGTTTTGAAAACTTTCTATTCTTTTTTCTATAATCATTTTTTTAGTTTTTTCATCTTTTACTGAATATTTCTCATATATTTCTTTCATCTCTTTCAATTGTTTTAAAAACATTTTTGAATTATTTATATTCATATATCCTATATAGTTAAAATAAAAATTCACCATATATTCCAATGCAGTTTCTGATATTTTTTTATATGAACATTTATCATTAATAGCTGTTTCAAGTGCATTTGTAATGTTATAAATATAATTTATAAAAAATTTTAATTTAAACTCATCATTTTTTGTCCTTGTTAATGAATTTTTGTTAAAACACCATATGTATGTTATATCATCTATATATTTTATTTTTGAATCATATAAAAAAACTTTACGATTAAATCCTACATCTTCATTATATCTTGTATTATTAAATCTTATTTTATTTGTTTCTAAAAAGCTTCTTTTATATATTTTTCCATGAACCCATGTCATATCTTCAAAATGTTCAACCATTTCATTATTTTCAAGTTGTTCTAAAAAGCTTGAAACAACCAAGTCATAGTCGTTATCTTTAATTTCATTATATAAAGTTCGAACTTCACTTGGTCCTGCCAAAACATCGTCTGAATCCATAAAAATAATATATGGATTATTTGAATTATCAATTCCATATTGTCTGGCTATTCCTGGGCCTGAATTTTCACTTAAATTCAATTCTGTAATATTCATAAATTTTTTAAAAAAGTTTACTTGTTCTGAATAATCATTATCCGATTTATCATTTATTATATATACATTTATATCTTTTATGTTTTCTTGATATGCAATGGAAAACAGAGTTCTATCAATTGTTTTATGTGCATTATATGCAGGTATTATTATGTCTATCATTTTTTCCTCTTTTTTATATGTTTTAATCTTCGATTTTTTCAATAAACTCATCAATTGTCATTTTGGGTGTTTCTTTACCATATATGAAATCCATCAAATATCCTATTTTATATTTTTCGGGTAAAATGTCAAAATACTCTTTATGTCTTTTTTTCAATTTTGAAAGATCTTGAAACACAAATGATAAATCAATGTCTTCTTCATTATATACATATTTTGAATAACCATATAATATTGTATGATATATAAATCCTGCAATATTTTCAGCATCCAAATTTCTTTTTATACATTCCTCAACAAGCCATGTATACGCATATATATAGTTTTTTAGATTTTGATAAGTATCTGTATGACCTTTTGTTATTGAATCAGGATTATAATTGTATTGATAAATAATTTTTTTGGTTTGTGCTATGTGATTACAACAATTCATATATAAGTAATTAAATACATTATCTTCATGGTTTCTTGCATCACAAAATTTTATAGAATTTTTTTCTATAACACTTCTTCTATACATTTTTCCGTGCAAACATCCTTTAAATATTCTAATATAATTAAAAACACCTTGAGGCTTTTCTTCTATAATCGCACCTATAATAAAATCTTTTTTACCAATTTTTTTATATAGATTTGCTAATGAGTGTTTATTATAAAAAACATCATCAGAATCTATAAAAACTATATATTCATTTTTCGATATATCTAATCCCTTTTGCCTTGATAATCCTGGTCCAAGATTTTTTTCATTTCTTATTATTGTTATATCAAGTTTGTTTTCAAATAATTCCAATAAATAGTTATAATCTTTTTGACTATGGTCATCTATTATATATACTTTAACTAGCTTTTTTAACGTTTGCTTTTCTATACTTAAAAGAGTTTTTACTATAGTTTTATGTGCGTTATATGCTGTTATTATTATATCAATCATTTTGTCCTCCACCTAATATATAGTTTTATCACGCTTTTCAGCAAAGCTCTCAAAAGTTTTTATTGTTTCTTCTCTATCAATACAATTTAATTCTAACACCTCATTATCTTCAACTTCATCAGTTAATTTTTTTATAAAACTATAAATGTAATCATCTCTAAATCCAATGTTTGCAGCATCTTCTTTAGTGTTTCCGTAATAAACCTTTTTAATATTAGACCAAATTATTGCTGACAAACACATAGGACATGGATAGCATGAAGTATATAATTCACATTCACTTAAATCATATGAATTAATATTTTTACATGCATCTCTTATTGCCATTACTTCAGCATGAGCTGTTGGGTCATTATTACTTAAAACATGATTTGACCCCTTTCCTATTATTTTTCCATCTTTTACAATACATGCACCAAAAGGTCCTCCAACATTTGTTTTCAAATTATTTTCTGATAATTCCTTTGCTATTTTCATATATTCATTCATACTTCATACCTCCTATTTGATACTTTCCTGAAAACTAATCCACAATTTCCTCTAAAACCCAATCATAGTCTCTCAAAACATACACACTTCCACAATATTCACAAACTCCATTTTTGTTTAGGTCAATATTTGCTCCACATCCTGTACATTTTCTAGCATTTCCAAGAGCTTTTGCATTTTTTATTTTTGAGAATTTAAGTTTAACATATTTTTCTGTTCTAACATCTCTATTACCATCTATAAATTTCTTAGTATCTTTGGCTATTCTATAATCTAAATATTTAGTTAACAATTTTACATCAATTTCAAATCTATCATCAAATTCCTCAATATTTGTTATTGTAGTATCTGAAACATTTAATTCATCATAAACTTGAATTTGATTATTTGCTTGTAATTGTTTTATTTTACTACTATATTTCTCATATACTTCATCAGATAAAAAGTGTCTAATATTCTCTAAATTTTGTTTCATAACTCCTGTGTATAATTTTATATAAACATTATCAACTTTTGCTTTAAATTTTGCCTCTGAAAATTCTTTGTCTTCATTAATTAAATTATTTAAAACCTCACTCATTTTTGTTTCTCCCTTCATTTAACTTTTTTATACTTTTTTTATAATACCACAATAATAAAAAAGAGACAATATTTTGCCTCTTTTTTATATTAATTTATTATAAATTTACTTGATTTGTACAAACTTTTTTAGACATTACCCATTCAGTATTTTCACCAATTATTTTTGAGTTACAATATGGACAAACTCCAACAGAATTTACTTCAACTGGTGCTCCACAGTTTGGACATTTATCTATTTTCTTTTGAGATTTGCTTGCAACAAATGTGAAATCATAATACATTCTTAGTTTTCTAGATTTATTACCTCTTAGAACTTTTCCAGATTCTTTTTCAATAATGTAATCATAGAATTCTATAATATATTTAGCTGTAATTTCAACAGTATCATTTTGTTCTCTACAACTACTAATTGCACAATCTTTCAAATCAAATCCATTCATTATATTTTGCTCACCTTTAATTTCCATACTTGAAAGTTGTGATTCATACATATTAAACATTTCATCTGTAATGATGTTATGAACTTTTTCTAAATCAAAATTCATCCATGCATCTTCAACTTTTAAGAAAATATCATATCCATTTTGTAAAAATGCTTTTTCTTCAAAGTCTGGGAATAATTGTTTAAGTTTTTCAATAGCTGTTTGATTTGATTGTAATTTAGGAATTCTTGGAGCATTGTATCCACCGCTTTTGTTTTTTCTTGATGTAAGTACAATAATAACAATTGCAATTATTAACCAAATGATAAGCCCTGCCCAGCCATCATCATCACTTGAACTGCTGGAACCACTATAATGTGAACTTCCATAACTAGAACTACGGCTTGAACTACTATGACTTGAGCTACTTCCTGAATAACTTGATGAAGATCCGCCACTATACGAAGAATGATATCCTGCATCTGCATGTGTTGGCTTTTCATTTACTGCAACACAAAAACTTATTATTATAGAAATTGCAATTAAAAATTTTGCAATAATTCTTAAATTTTTTTTCATATTTCCAACCAATCCTTTCTTTTTGATTAATTGTTTTTTTAGTTATTCTTTATTATATTATTTAGATTTGTATTTTTTTACAATTTCATTATAACATTCTCTGCAAACTGGGATATAATCAGAGTCACCTATTTCTATATCACCTGATTTTGTATCACCTTTATAGAAACTGAAAATTGCGTTATCTCTTTTACAAATATCGCAAATTGAAGTCATTGTTGTTACATGATCTGATACACAAAGTAAATCTCCCATTTTACCAAAAGGCTTTTTCTCAGCAGTAAGATTTAAACCTGCAATAAAAAACTTTTTGCCCTCTTGCGCTAAATCTTCTATTACTTTTACATCACCATTCAAAAATTGAAATTCATCAATTATATAAACATCTGCATCATAATCTTTTAATTCATCTATACTATCTATGTTAATAGCTTTTAATTTATTACCATTTCTATCTTGAACATAATCTTTTGAAAACCTTGTATCAATACCTGGTTTGAAGATTTGAATAGTTTTACCTGCTATCATTTGTCTTTTTGCCTCTTGTAAAATAACATGACTTTTTCCACACTTCATAGGCCCTGTATACACATTTATATCTCCCATTTTATCCTCCGATTTATCTTGCTATTTAAATTTATTTTGCGTTCATTTTTTATTATATCAGTATGTGTATTTTTATGCAATATTTTGTCGAATTTTTTTGAAAATTTTTAAAATCTGACTGGTTGTAAAATTGAGTTTTCGGGACGGTTCTAAAAACAAAATTCAACAATTAGCTCGTGAAAATTTGTTTTTTAGAACCATCCCGAAAACTCAATTTTTTGAGCCATCTTGATTATTAAAAAAATTGTTGCAAAAACAACAATTTTCATATATAATACATTCAACAAAAAACAAGGAGACAAGCTATGAATATAACTGAAATAGAAATCGCAACCTTTTTTGACGAGTTTTGCAATACTTGTAAAAAAGTAACTACTAAAAAATTCAAAAAAGGCGAAATAATAACAACATATATTGCAAAAAGGAAACAACTTTGTTTGTTAAAATCTGGTGAAGCTGATTTAATAAGATATGATTTTAATGGTACCAAAACAATTGTTGAACATTATTTAACAAATAATATATTTGGAGAGATATTTTATAATGTAACAACAAATAATGAATTATTTGTTGAAGCCAGAACAAGATGTGAAGTGTTATTTTTTGATTATGAATTTTTGGAAAATAAATGTACTCAAAATTGCTCATATCATAAAAACGTAATACAAACTTTGCCTAATTTGTTATTATCGCAAATTAATTCTTTAAATACTAGAATCGAAATATTAAGTAAGAGAACTATTAGAGAAAAATTGTTAACTTATTTTAATATTATTTCTACTAAAAGCTTCAGCAAAACATTTGCACTTCCGTTTTCATTAACCGATTTGGCAGATTATTTAAGTGTTGATAGAAGTGCCATGATGAGGGAAATTAGTTATTTGAGGAATGATAAAATTATAGAAAAAAATGGAAATAGCATTACTTTATTGTATTAGCAATTAACTAAGTTTGTTTAGCCTAAAAATAAACGGAGAAGAAATCATATTCTCTCCGTTTATTTTTTATTTATTATTCATTTAAGAATATTTTTTATTGAAGTTTTGTTCCGCATTCACCGCAGAATTTTGCTCCTTCATTTATTTTTGTTCCACAATTTGGACAAACATCTGCTTTTGGTTCTGGTTTCTTTGTTCCACATTCTCCACAGAATTTTCCTGTAGCTGTGTTTCCACATGTTGGGCAAACCCAACCATTTGCTGTATTTTCAGCATTTGCTGTTACTTCATTGTTGTTAGTTACTGGTGTTTCTTCAACTGCTGGCTCTTGTGCAGGTGCTGGTTGCTCTACTGGTGCAACTGGTTCTTGTTGTTGTACTGGCGCTTGATTAGCTTGAGGTTGATATGCTGTTTGTGCTGGATTGAAAGCGTTTTGCATTACTGCATTTCCCATTCCTCCAGTTGCCATATTCATCATACCAAGTCCCATAAATCCATTAGCTGCCCCATTTGCATTGCTTGCTGCTTTTTCCATAACATCAAGCACACGACCTTGTTGCATTCTTGAATTTGAATTATGTTCATATTCTTCAATTTTTCTTTCAGAATCTGGATCTAATGTAACTGATTCAACTGAGAATACTTCTATTTGTAAACCTCTTCTTCTAACTGGTTCATCAAATACTTTTTCATCCATCATTTGTTTAATTTCATCTGTATTACTTGGTAATTCTAAAACAGGTATTTTGTGTACAGAATTTCCTAATTCGTTTAATACATTTTGGAATACTGCTACAACTTCTGAACGAATTTGCTCTGTTAAGTCAGATACTCTATATGTATTTGCTGTTCCAGCTATATTATTCATAAATAATGCAGGATTTACTAATCTAAATGTATATGTACCAAAACATTTAACTTTTAAAGCTAAAGGTGTTATTTGTCCTGTAATTTCATTTGCTATTGCATGTGACCAATCTTGATATGGGATTGGTGCTGGTGTTCCAAATTTATTTTTTATAATTTCTTTTATATTAAAGAAGAATACACATTGTTCTTTAGCAGATTGACCATTATATGTAAATCTTTGCCACATTTCTTTAAATACTGCACCAAATTGTCCAGCAAAAAATGATGGAGTTGATGATGTATCAAATGTGTAAAAACCATCTTCAGCTGTTGCATCTAAAACTCTACCATTATCATATATAACAGCACATTGTCCTGGTGCTACTATAATTGTACTTTTGTTTGTTATAACACCTGTTGGTGTTGTTTTCTTAACCATTAAAATATCGTTTCCTAAATCTTCACATCTTATTGCTTCTTTCCATTGATCATGCATTGTGCTTCCAATTGCACTTGTTGCTGCTTTAATTAATCCCATAATTTTTACCTCCTAAAATTATTACTTGCATATAATTATACAATATTTTTCTGATTTCTTCAATAAATTTAATATATTTTTATTGAACTTTTGTAAAATTATATTTTCATTTTTTACTTTTCAAAAATTTTATAATTATCTAAAAATTCTTATAATCTTCATCATATGAAACCATATACCAATTTTTTAAATTTATTGGTTTTATATAAGTTCCACAATACTCACAATTTCCTGCTCCAAATTTATTTAATGGTGCTCCACAATTTGGACAGCTTATCATATATGCTTTTTGATTATATTTAAATTTTGTTTCATCATATACATACACAAATTTTGTTGTATATCTTGTTTCTCTTTTTAACCCTGAATAATATTTTTTTACATTTTTATCACTATCATTTATATAATTATAACCAACTGTACTTGAAAGTGTAATTGTAGCTTTTCCATCTGTTTTTGAATAATCTTTTATTGCATGTCTATGAAATTGGACATTATCATATTTTATAGTAATATTATTATTTTTTATATCTTGAACTTTATCTCTTATTGTAGAATACATATAAATTAAATCATTATCATTTTTTATTTTTTCAACAGATTTATCTTCTATAGCATTAAATATACTCATCAAATTTTTCTCTGCTTTGCTATATAAAAAATCTTTATTAAAATCTCCAAAATCTCTTATAATTGATGATTCAATTAATTTTGTGATTCCTCCAACATTTTTTTCTCTTGTATATTCTTCTCGTTTTAAATCCTTCATATTTTTTGCCGCTTCTTTGATTTCCTTCATTCCAACAGGTCCAACTACGCTTCTAACTTTTGCATATATTACAAACGCTATTATTCCTATACCTGCAACTATACCCAAGCAAGCACCTAAAAATCCTAATACAAAACCCATATTAATTTTAAGGAATTTCCTTAATGCCTCCTTTCTTTAAACTATACTAATATATTATATTTTTTTGCAAATATTGTCAAATAAAAAAAGATACAATATGTATTATAGAATCCATTTTTTATAATGCTTTAAAATGTTGTAATTTTGGAATAACACATATTATATCTTTTATATATTATTTTTTATTCTTCAGCTTTTAAATACTTGACAAAACTTGTTACACCTATCATTGAGAAAAATACAATTCCCACAATTAATCCTGTATTATTAGCACCTGTTTGTGGAATTTCTTTTACAGCTTTATCTGCATAATTATCATTGTTAGTCATACTATTTTTTACATCATTGTTAGCTTCATTTCCTTTTAGAAGTACATTATTTTCTAATAATTCTGTTTTGTTTGTTGTATTATCTGCTGATTTTTTTTCAGCTGAATTATTTGGCAATAACTCTTTATAATCATTGCTGTTGTTATTATTGTTATTATTGCTGTTGTTATTGTCTATACTATTTCCACTATTATTGCTCTCTTTATTATCCTTTTTATTATTGCTATCATTTTGATTGATATTGTTTTGAATAATATCATTATTTTTTCTTTCTAGTAAAGATTTTAGATTATTTTCAATTAATTCAAATTTATTTTTTGTTTTTGAATTATCCTCTTTATTTTCGTTATTAGTAACTTCATTATTTATTTCTTCAACAATATCTTGATATTCATCATTATTGTTTTTATCTTCTTTTTTTATGTCAATAACCATAGGTTTATCATCTTCTGATACTTCCACATTTTGCTTTTCTTTTACTTGCTCTTGATTTTTATTTTCTTCTTGTTTCTTTGCTTCTTCTTGTTTTCTTGCTTCCTCTTGTTTTCTTGCTTCCTCTTGTTTCTTTGCTTCTTCTTGTTTTCTTGCTTCTTCTTGTTTTCTTGCTTCCTCTTGTTTCTTTGCTTCTTCTTGTTTTCTTGCTTCTTCTTGTTTCTTTGCTTCTTCTTGTTTTCTTGCTTCTTCTTGTTTCTTTGCTTCTTCTTGTTTTCTTGCTTCTTCTTGTTTTCTTGCTTCTTCTTGTTTCTTTGCTTCCTCTTGTTTTCTTGCTTCCTCTTCTTTATTTATTTCATTTTGTTCTTGATTTCCAGCAATCTCTTCTTTAACTTCTTCGCCTAATTCATTTTTATCAACTTCAACAACTTCTCCAATAGTACGAGATGCTACTAAAGCTTTTATATACTCTTCAACACCATCTTCATTTTTTTGTTTTATTATAACTACTGCATAATATTTACCTGGTTTATTAATTTTAATTGTATCTTTTATTGTTGTTGAATTAATTGTTACAACATCTTTGATTGCATTTTCAATACACCAATATGCTAAATCATCAATATTATTTTTTGAAGGAACAGGTTTATCTGTTGATACCCAAAATAATAAACTATTCATATATTTTTCTGATATTGAACCATTTGCAGTTATTTCTTTTGTGTCAGGATTATATTCTGTTGACAAATTTGCAATTTGTTCTGTTGTATCTGCTATTGACAACATTGGTAATATCAGATTAGCTACTAACATAAAAACAATTGTCATTGATATAATTGCTGTGTACTTATACATTTTTTTATTTAATTCCATAAATAAATCCTCCTTTTTTATAACGACTGCGAATATTATAACATATTTTTCCAGTATTTTCAAGGATTTTTGAATATTTAACCTATTTGTATGCCATTTTACACTTTATATAAAATTTTATATTTTTCTATTGACTTTTTATTTCTTTTTTGTTATTATAACTATTGTTACTAGCAAACATATGCAGGTATAGTTTAGTGGTAAAACAAAACCTTGCCAAGGTTTAGTTACGGGTCCGATTCCCGTTACCTGCTCCAGTTTTTATATTATTTTGGTACTAAAATAATATATTTAACATATAATTTAATAACACGGCGATATAGCCAAGTGGTAAGGCACGAGTCTGCAAAACTCTGATCCCCGGTTCGAATCCGGGTGTCGCCTCCAAAATTAAAGATGCTGATTTTTCAGCATCTTTTTTATTCTAAAAATTTCTATATTGCTAAAAATTGAACCATTGCAATTAAGCAATAGTTCAATTTTTAAATAACTCTCTTATTTCGCTTTTAAATATTTCATCTACAAATTAATCTTCAGCTTTATTTAAAAACTTAAATACAAAAGCAGCTAAAGCAGAACCAACAAATGGTGCTACAATAAATACCCAAACTTGTTTTAATGCTTCTCCACCTAAGAAAATAGCTGGTGCTAAACTTCTAGCTGGGTTAACAGATGTTCCTGTTAATGGAATACCTATAATATGTACAAATGCTAAAGTTAAACCTATTACAATTCCTGCAACAGCACTTTTATTAGCATCTGATGTTACACCTAAAATTGTGTAAATGAAAACAAATGTTAAAATAATTTCAACTAATATAGCTCCACCCATATTTAATCCAACAGCTGAAGCATCACCAAATCCATTTGCTCCTAAGCTTTCTACTCCTAAATTTGACCATGAACCAATTGCATATAAAATTCCAATTCCTGCTATAGCTCCAATAACTTGTGCTATTACATATCCTATAAAGTCTTTTACATCCATTTTTTTGTTAATTAACATTGCAAGTGACACTGCTGGATTGATATGGCATCCTGAAATATTTCCAATTACATAGGCCATAGCAACAATTGATAATCCAAAAGCCATAGCAATTGTTAATACTCCTGTAAATCCTAATCCTAATCCAGATGTTGCTCCACCTGTTACTACAGCTGTTCCACATCCAAATAAAACTAATACAGCTGTTCCAATAAATTCACAAAGATATTTTTTCATAAATTTTCCTCCTTTATTTTTATAATTGTATTATATTTCTATTATTTATATGTGTCAATGTTTTTTATAAATTCAAAAGTTGATTTAAAGGTGTTTAACTTTTATCTTAACAATTTTTAGACCCACCAAAAAAAACTGCTACCCTCCCGTCTTTAGAGTAGCCAAAGTCATATAATTATGTAGCTTTTAAAAATATATTCATACGAAGTAGAGTGCGCCGTTTGGCGGCTATTTTTGTAAGCTATCCCCAAAACCATTTACTTTTTCAATAATTTATGATATACTTTCAAGTACATTTTTTATCACAAATAATATAATATATTGTATATTATTAACATTTTTCCCACAAATTACAGGTTTATTTTTCAACCAATATAATGTATAATGTTAATAGGAATACTAATTCGTTTTTATGTTAGGAGGACTACTATGAAATTTGAAAAACTTAATGAAAACAAAATAAGAATAACTTTAAATAATCAAGATTTGATTGAAAAGAATATAGATTTCCACTCATTTATGTCAAATTCAAAAGAATCTCAAAATTTGTTCTTAGACATGTTAGATGAAGCCGAGAAAAAAGTGGGATTTGTTACAAAAGACTATAAACTACGTATTGAAGCATTAGCTATGTCTGATGGCAATTTTATATTAACAATAACAAGATTTGGAAAAAGTGTTGATACAAATACTAAAACACCTAAAAATAAACAATTGAAGATAAAAAGGAAAAATTTTGATGAAATTTCAGAACAATTAATTTATAAATTTAGCAATTTTGATAATTTCTGTAATTTTGCAGATTTTATTTCAAAATCTAGTAATTTTAATAATATAGCCAAAAATATAGTTTTATATTATTACCATGATTCTTATTATTTATATATTTCTAAAATCAATTCTGAAAATACAAACATAAAAAAATTATATACTTTAATTACTGAATTTGGTACATATATTGGTAATTCAGATATTATGGCTCGAAAACTTAATGAATGTGGAAAACTAATTCTTAAAAATAATGCAATAAAAAATTGCGTTAAGTATTTTTCTACTTCCAAAAATTAGTAGTGAAATTTCAACTTACTTTATAGTGTAATTTTCAATTAAAACAAATTACATATTATGTATTATAATCAAAACAAAAAACATCAAATTATTAATAATTCTAATAATTTGATGTTTTTTATTTTTATATATGCTTTTATAATTTACTATTTAATAAACATAATTTTGTGGATTTTGAGCTGTTCCATTAATTCTAACCTCTAGATGTAAATGTGGTCCTGTTGAATTTCCTGTACTACCAACTGCAGCTATAGTTTGTCCTTGTGAAACATATGAACCAACTGAACAATTCAATCTACTACAATGTGCATAATATGTTTGCACTCCATTAGCATGTGTTACAATAAGTAAATTTCCATAGCTATAATGATATCCTGCATATGTAACTGTTCCATCAGCCGCAGCTCTAATAGGAGTTCCGTTTGGAGCTGCTATATCAAGTCCTGTATGATAATATGAACGTTGGTATCCATATCTACATGAAATTCTACCATTTACAGGCTGAATTAATGAAATACCTATATCAACCCTATTTCCTGGACTATTTACATTTTTTGAAGAACCAATTGACCCATTTGATTTTGAATAAGTAACGGTTTTCTTAACAACAACAGGTTCTGGCTTTTTCTCATATAAACCTTCAACACATGTATCAACATTAGCAAATTCTACAATATTGGTATCATATTTTTCAACTGTTGTAATTTTGTCTAAGTTATTTGTGTTTTTTTCTTTTAACTTATTCATAATTTCTTCAGTTTCTTGATATGTAGCAAGATTGTACTTTTCTTCTCCATTTAATATCATAGTATAATATTTATAATATGATACACCTGTTCCAATTATTTTATCATATATTTCTTCATCATTTGTTTCAACTTCTCTTTTTAATAAACACATTTCATATTTTGGCATGCTCTGAATTTGCACAAATGCAACATTTGCATCTCCATTTCCATTAGCAATATACTCATTAATTTTCGCTTGTAATTTTCCTTTGTTATTTATATATCCTAGGAATTCTCCATTATATATTACTTCATATGTAGGTTTATAAAACATCAATATTGCACCTACTACCAAAAGAATTGATATACTAACTAGCACGATAATTTTCATCCAAATACGTAAATGTATTATTCCTTTTTTTATCTTACTAATATGAAACACTCTCCTCTCTGATTTATTATATTCTATACTATTTTTTCACATAAATCAACAGAGTAAATAAAATTTTTAAATGAAACGTTTGGAAATTAATTTAGAAAAGTTCCAACCGCAGAGTAGCCCAAGGCATAGAATTATGTATGCCTTGGGCGCCTCTCTAATAGCTCACAAAAAAACTATTGTAACTCATTTTTTACATTTTGAATTTCAGTAACACTTGCAGGTTGAGCAGATTTATAATATCCCTTTGTTTGAGCTACTTTAAATAATTCATATTGAAAACTTTCATCATTATTTCTTATTTGTTGTATAGTTTGTCTTAATTGCATATTTTCTGTTTCAGAAATAACTGTTTGATATGTTGTAAGTTCAGATTTTACTCCACTTAAAATATCATTAACCATTGTTTTTTCATCCATTATATTTTCCTCCTAATATTAATTAATTGTTTAAAAAAGACATTAATTTTTGTTTAGTATTTAATGAATCTTGTGCTGATTTTGTAAAGATTTGTTTAATTTGTGGATCAACAGCTTGTGATGCATATGTGTTCAATTTTTGGTATGAAGTTTCATGTGTGCCAATTAAATGTCTTAAATTTTGAAGTTCTACTTGTGATAAATTAGCCATTTTACACCAGTCCTTTCTTATTAAATTTATATAGTAATTATTTACATTTATTTTGTTTTTATTCATTTTTTTATTATTTGATTATAATATAAAAAAACAATTAATATAAGTATTTAACTTAAATTAATTGTCTTTTCTTTTATCTATATTCTCCAATATTTAACCCCATATAATTTTATTGCAAAATCTCCAACCCTGCATATTTCGCCATTAATCTCTTATTTCCTGATTTATCAAAATTGATCTCAACCTTCATATCATCACCTTCAGGCTCAACTTTTGTAATTGTTCCTTCACCAAATTTTTTATGATATATTCTTTGCCCTGCTTCATATTGAGATATATCTACATTTTTATTTTTAGTTGTAAGAGATTTTAAGAAGCTTTCAGCTGTTCTAAATGCGAATTTATTTGTTTCTGTTGAATTTTCTGATGCTCCTCCAAAGCTTGAATTTGCACTAGCCCCAACAGGAATTTTATATGAATCCATACTGTATGTTTTTACGCTTGACGCATTTTTATTAAATCCATATTCCCATTTATATCCGCTATCTTCAAATTCTTGTTTTTTAGGTACAAACGCATCTTCATAACCATCAAGTAAATCTTCTGGAATTTCTTTAACAAATCTTGATATTGGATTATAACTTGTAGAACCAAATATTGTTCTTCTTTTCGCACATGTTAAAAACAAAAATCTTTTAGCTCTTGTTATTCCAACATAAAACAATCTTCTTTCTTCCTCTAGTTCCTGTGGCTCACCTATAGACTTAAACCCAGGGAATATTCCTTCTTCCATACCTACTAAAAATACGGTTTCAAATTCCAAACCTTTTGCACTATGTAAAGTCATCAATGTTACACTATCATCTTCATCTTGCATATTATCTAGGTCTGTTGTAAGCGTCATATTTTCTAAAAATTCTTGCAATGTATTATCAGCAGATTCTTCTTCAAATTCCATTGCAACAGTTAAAAACTCGTCCAAGTTTTGAATTCTACTTTCAGCTTCAATTGTATTTTCATCCTTTAAAGCTTTTGTATAACCTGTTTTGTTTAATGTTTCTTTTACTAATTCAGAAATAAGAATTTTATCTTGTTTTGCTCTTAATTCTTCAATTGTTTCGATAAATTCTCTTGAATTTGCATATACTCTATTTAATCCATATTGCTCTGCATTTTTTATTATTTCATACATTGAAATTCCAGTTTTTTCAGAAATTTCTTGTATATTATCTAAACTTGTCTTACCAATTCCTCTTTTTGGCTCATTAATAATTCTTTTTAAAGCCAAATTATCTGATGTATTAAATATTAATCTTAAATATGAAATAATATCTTTAATTTCTTTTCTTTCATAGAATTTTTGACCACCTATAATTTTATATGGAATTTTTTCTCTTCTTAAAATATCTTCTATTGCTCTTGATTGAGAATTCATTCTATATAATACTGCAAAATCAGAGTATTTATAAAAATATTCTCTTTTTAATCTATTAATTTGACTTACAATATAATTACTTTCATTATATTCATCATCACCAACATATATAGAAGGCAGATTTCCCTCATCATTTTGAGTCCATAATTTTTTGTCATATTTAACTTGATTATTTTTGATTACTGCATTAGCTGCTTTCAAAATATTTCCTGTACATCTATAATTTTGCTCTAATTTTATAATTGTTGTTCCTGGAAAATCTTTTTCAAAATTTAGAATATTTGTTATATCAGCACCTCTAAATGAATAAATTCCTTGGTCATTATCTCCAACTACTGTAATATTTCCATGTCTTGATGCTAAAATTGATATAAGCATAAATTGCGCTTTATTTGTATCTTGATACTCGTCAACTAAAACATATTGAAATTTATCTGTGTAATACTCATAAACATCAATATTTTCAGTTAGAATTTTAATTGTATAATTTATAATATCATCAAAATCTATTGCATTATTTTCTTTTAATCTTTTTTGATATAATTCATATACTTGAGCAATTATTTCTTTTCTATAATCACCTGCATACTTTGTTGCATATGCTTTTGGCTCTAGCATCTCATTTTTTCCATTACTTATTTCAGACAAAACTGCTCTATCAGTAAATAATTTATCATCTATTTTTAATTCTTTTAAACACTCTTTTACTAATGTTTTTTGATCTTGTGTATCAAATATAATGAATGAACTTTCAAACCCTATTCTATCTATATATTTTCTCAAAATTCTAACACAAATAGAATGGAAAGTTCCTATCCACATATCATTAACAGCATCACCAACTAACATCTCTACCCTTTGTTTCATTTCATTTGCAGCTTTATTTGTAAAAGTAATTGCTAATATATTCCAAGGCTTTATATATTTTTCAGCCATTAAATATGCTATTTTATGTGTTAAAACTTTTGTTTTACCACTACCTGCACCTGCTATTATTAAACATGGTCCATCTGTTTGAAGTACAGCTTCTTGTTGTTTATCATTTAAATCTTGTATTAAGTTTTGCATAATTCTAAGTTCTCCTTGTCCTTACTATTGAATTTATTAGATTTCATTTTCTTATTTATAATCATTATATCTAGTATAACATACTCAAATTCAAATTACTAGAATTATTAACTAATTTTAAGCAAAAATTTAAAACAAAATTATAATACCACATACCGTCTTTTACCCAAACTATAACGCCAGTAAAAGAACATAGTATTAACTATATTTCAGAATGTTGCATAATTCTATTAGTTGGGCGTTTTTCTGCAAAAATTAATCTCCAAAAACCTCCACAGCGAAAATCCTTAAATAATCTAACACATCCCTCTTCAAAATCTCACTCACATTTTTAACATCAACAACGTCAATAATCTCCCCGTTTACAACAACCTTCAAGCTACCTATTGTTGTTTCCTTTGCCACAGGTGCCTCAAAATAATACAAACAATTTACATCAATATCAACATTATCTGTATCTCCTTTTTTTATTGGAATAATATCATTCTGCAAATTCGAAATATATAAATCCATTTTATTATATTTCCCTTTATTTATGACAATTCTATTTTTATTAATTTTACACCATTCCTCAAACTTTTTATCTACTATATCTTTTATATTTAACAACTCATAATTTTCATAAACATATTCAATTAATTTAACACTATCTGATGTTCTAAACTTTTTAGTATCTGCCTGTAAAACAACTGTTATAATTTCAAATCCATTTCTATTTACTGATGTAACCAAACATCTCCCTGCATTATTGGTAAAGCCTGTTTTAACTCCATTTACTCCATTTAAATATCCTAATAACTCATTTGTATTTGTGATGTTTTTAGGGTATCCATTTATAGTTACTGTGTAATTTTTAGTATTTACCACTTTAGCAAAAGTCTCATTTTTCATTGCATAATCAGCTAGTTTAGCAAGTTCATAAGCTGTTGTATAATGTTCTGGATTATCTAATCCATGTGGTGTAACAAAATGTGTATTTTCTAATTTCAATTCTTGTGCCTTATTATTCATTAATTCAGCGAAACCTTCAACACTTCCACCAACAGTTTCAGCAATAGCAACTGCTGCATCATTTCCTGATTTTAACATTAGTCCATACAGCAAATCTTTTAATAAAATTTTATCATCTTTTTTTAAACCTAGTCTAGATCCACCAGTCCCTGCTGATTTTGCTGAAATGGTAATAGTTTGGTTTAAATCCGCATTTTCTATTAATACTATTGCAGTCATAATTTTAGTCGTTGATGCCATTGCTGTTCTTTTATTTTCATTTTTGCCCCATATAACTTTTCCTGATTTTCTATCATATGCTATTGCAATTCTAGAATTAAGATTTAACTCCTCCGTGTGGCTATTACTCACATTTATAACACTTTCGTTTACATCACTTTCATTTATTTCATCTTCATTTTCATCATCTGCAATAACAATTACATTACCAATATTAAAAAGTAAAAGATTTATTATTATAATTAAATATAACAATTTTTTAAACATAAAAAATCACCTAAATAAATATATTTTATTTAAGTGATTTTTATGTATAATATTTTTTAATTTCTATGATACTGATATATTACCATTAAGATTATTATTAGCTATTTTTGCAACAAAATTAATTATTACATTCATTGAAAATAGTATAACAACACCTATAGCCCAAGGAATCATTTCCTTTTTGGCATCAGCCTTTCCTTCTGGTGATGAAATCAAAAACTTAATTCCTTTAACCATTAGCACTCCAACCGCTATTGCTACAGCACCATATCGTATCCAACCAGCTATATATTGACCAGCTGAAACAATTCCATTACCTGTAGTATTATTATATATATCACTTGGAGATGCATATACTACATTAGCTATGTTTACAATTATAACAAATAATATTATTAATAGTTTTTTTAAAATACTTTTCATAGTTTAATCCTTTACATATTTGATTATTCCTTATTTAATGTTTGATTGAATAAATGATACTATTGCACTAGCTGATAATAAAAGAACAATACCACCAATATATAATACTAATGTTTTCTTAACTTCAGCTTTACCATCTGGTGATGCAGTGATATATTTAATACCAACGAACATTGCTACACCAACAGCTATTGCTATACCAGCCCATCTAATAATACCTAAAACTGTTCCTACTGTATTAGATATACCTTGATCTGGTGTTACTTCACTTGGTGTTGGAACTGTAACAGCATTTGAAACTGTTCCTAAAACTGTAAGTAATAACATAGCTACTACTAAAACTATACTTAAAACTTTCATACTTTTCTTATTTAACATTTTTATTTCCTCCTTTTATTTAATTAAATACTACTGCTATACTTTAATGATACCTCTTTTTTACAAAAAAGTCAATATTTTTTATGTTTTTATTTATAATTTCCTTATTTTAACTACAAAATTTCACGGTAACATTTTCAATTATTTAAGCTTCTTAATTAATTGTAATTCAATCAACTCTCTTTTTCTTTATTTCCGATATAGTATTCAGCAATTAATTCATCTAGTTCAACGCTTAATTTATATATTTCTTCATAGCTTTTTCCAGTTATTATGCTTTCGTTTAATCTTTCCCTTGTCTCACGGATTTTATCGTTTAACATATTAACCAACTCTCCTTTTCACTATGTATAACTTGTCTCTTTTGCACATATATAGGATAACATATTTTGGTTAATACAGTCAACACAAAAGCTTAATTTATGCGTATTTTAATCGTTTTTTCATCTACTTTTTTCGACAGTTTTCGACATTTGTTTTGATTTATTTTTTTTATACACTAAAATACAACTAAATATTATAAAAAGCGCTAATGACAATAATTGTGAAATTCTACAATTAAACAACATTAAACTATCTGTTCTCAAACCTTCTATCAAAAATCTTATGAAGGAATAGCAAATTATGTACCAATATGTTATTTCTCCTGAAAATTTTCTTTTTTTACTTAATATTGATAAAAAGATAAAAATTGCTAATGTACATATTGATTCATATAAAAAAGTTGGATGTACATATTTTACAATTCCATCTTCAACTATCTCCATTTTTATTGGTAAATTTGTTTCATATCCATATGCTTCAACATTAATATAGTTTCCCCATCTTCCTATAGACTGGCAAAATGCAATTATTGGTGCTAAATAATCTGTTATATCTAGCAATTTCAATTTTTTTATTTTACTGAAAGCCAGTATCACAACTAGTCCACCAATTATTCCACCATATATTGCTAATCCCCCATTTTTTATCTGAATTATTTCTGAAGGATTTGAAGAATAATAATCTAAAGAAAATAATACATAATATAATCTTGCAGAAATTATTGCAACTGGTAGCATTACAAGTGCAATATCTACTAAATCATCAAATTTAATATTAAACCTTCCATCATGGAATTTACACCATATAACTGCTATAAGCATAGATGATACTATTAAAATAGCATACCAATATATTGGAATCCCGAATAATTCAAATGCAATTCTTGGAATTAATTCTGTTTTTATAATCATTTTTTTCTTATATGAATATTAAATTATTTAAATATTCATACTCTCCTTTCTATTATTCTTTGCTAATTTTTTCTTTTTTATTAATCTTACTTTTATGCTTTTTACGTTTTAAAAATTATTTTTCTAATATTAATAATAGAATATCAGAAAAAAAGAATTATTAAATACATCTTAAAAATTCTTTTTTTCTTTTACTTTATTAAATATTGTAACAATATTTGCTTGTTCTTTCTTAATTATAAACATTAATCTGTAAATTTATTATTTAGGATTAACTATACTAATAGCCATCTTATCTTCATTAAAAATATCTTTTAATATTTGTTCTGCATACTCTTTTGTAACAGTTTCAAATTTCTCAATATAATCAAAACTATTAATATTTTTAAAATTATCAGTTAAAAACATTCTAGCTATATTTGAAACACTATTATAATCTCCTACATAATCACCATAAATCTTTCTCTTTATTCTTTCAAAATGTTCATCGTTTAATCCATTTTCTTTATACTTCTTTAGCTCATTTTTAAATTTTTCATATATTTTTTGAGGATTCTTTGATTGACCCCCAACCAAAACATGTGCATATTGTTTTGAAAATTCGTAATCAAAATCAGGTTCTGCTAGTAAATCTCCGCTATCATATAATTCTTTATATAAATCTGAACTTTTTCCAATTAGCATATTTAGAATAATTTGTATTGCAATATGTTTTTTTACAATTTCCTCATGCTCAGGTAATTTATCTTTAATTCCTATCATAAATATTGGTGTACTAACCTCCATATTTACTTCTTTTTTTGGCATATTTATTGTGTCATCTTCATTTTCGTATATTCTTTTTATTTCTCCTTGATTTTCTTTTGGCAATAATCTTTTCTTAATTTCATTTAATAATTCCTCTGGATTAAAATCTCCACAAACTACTAAAGTCATATTACTTGGATGATAAAATGTATTATAACATTTATATAATACATCTGGGTCAATTTCACTAATTGATTCGATAGTTCCTGCTATATCTAATTTAACCGCATTTTTATGATATAGGCAATCCATTGTGTTTAGGTATAATTGGAAGCCTGGATCATCATCATACATTTTTATTTCTTGTCCAATTATTCCTTTTTCTTTCTCTACATTTTCATCTGTAAAATAAGGATTTTGAACATAGTCCATTAATTCATCTAATCCTTCATAGAATTTATCTGAAGAGCATTCAAATAAGTATGCTGTATGGTCATTGGTTGTATATGCATTTGCATCTAATCCAAGTGCCATTAAAACATCTAAACTATTTCTTCCATTTTTTTGTTCAAACATTTTATGCTCCAAGAAATGTGCAACCCCATCTGGAATAAAAACCTCTTCATTTGTTTGTGGCATTATAAATCTATTATCAATTGACCCAAAATTTGTACCCCAAACAACATATTTTTTGTTTGTATTTGCTTTTGGAATAATAATAATATTTAATCCATTTTCCAATTTTTCAAAATACGCTTTTTCTTTTATTTTTGTGCTTTCAATAATTTTCATTATATCAATTTCCTTTCTTCATTAATCTTTTAAGAAATAAATTGTATTAATTTGTATTTTTTTAGCAATCTCTACAATTTGTTCTTTACTGACCTTTTCAATATTCTTTATATATTCTTCAATTGAAACAAATTCTTCAGACAATTCTTGTGAAAAATAATAAGTTATTTCAGAATCTTGTGATTCTGGAATACTTTCTACAGATGCTTTTATGATTGTTTTTGCATTATCAATATCCTCCTCTGTAAAATCCCCATTTTCCATTTGCTTTAATTGTTCTTTTATTATTTCTAAAGCTTTTTCATAATTTGGAATATCAATTCCACATTTTATAAATATATTGTCTTTTTGTCTTAGATAATTTGATCCTGCAGTATATGCTAAACTTGCTTTTTCTCTAACATTTTGAAACATTTTTGAATTTGCACTTCCACCTAAAATCACGTTATATACTGATGTTTGATATCTATTTTCTTTTTTGTTATCTAGAACATCTAGTCCAAGTATTAATTTTCCTTGTGCTATTTGCATACTTTCTGTTATAACTTTAGGCTCAGAAACTTTGTCTTTTAGTTGATTTTCTTTATTAACATTATATACCGCTTCTCTTTCTTCTAGATTTTTTATTATTTCATTTTCTTTTATTTCAGAAACTATTTTTTCATCTAAATCTCCTGAAACAAATATATCTATTTTTACATCTTTTATAAAATCTCTGTAATATTCATAAAGATTTTTGTTATCAATGCTTTTCAAATCATCTATATATCCATATTTATATAACCCATATGGCTCATTTTTGTACATTTCTTCAATACATCTATCAAAAGCATATCTTGCTTTATTATCAATTTTTCCTTCTATAATTTGTTTTAGATTTTCTTTTTCACCTTCAACAAATTCCTTTTTAAAACTTCCATCTTCTATATAAGGATTAAAAACAATATCTAATAAGACATCCATACATTCTTTGCTTAAATTCTCTTCTGTTGGTAAAAACTCATTATTTATGCTTTCCAAATAAAATTTTATTACATGATTATCTCCACTTTTTTCTACACCACAATCAAAACTTGCTCCATACATATTTTCTAAATATTTACTTATTTCCTCTTGTGTTGTTAGCTTTTTCGTACCTCTTCTTAAAACTGCTGTTAACAATGCATTTTTGGTTACATTTTCCCTATTTAATTTTGTTGTTAAAAATATTGAAAATAAATTAGTTTTAAATTTATTTGTATTAATCTTGTGAAGAGTAATACCTGGTTTTATTTCTTCTTTTTTATAATTCATAACAATCAATCCCTTCTTTTTTTCTTATTATTGTTTTTTATATTAATTTTATTCATTATAAACTGTTAAAATTTGGATTTTTCATAAATATAATATCCACTTAATTTTTCTTTTTTCATTAATTATATAAAACTTATGCATTTTTTACAATATTTTATTTATCAAAGTATTAAAAATTTTTAAACCGAGTATACTAATAAAAATTGGATACAATATTTAATGAAAGGAGAGAAATTATGAAAATAATAAATACTATTGCTTTATTGTTAGTTATAATCGGTGGCCTAAACTGGGGATTAGTTGGTTTATTTAATTTTAATTTAGTAGATTTCCTATTTGGTGAAGGTTCTATATTATCTAAAATAATATATATTTTAGTTGGTATTTCAAGTTTATGGTGCATTAGTCTTTTTGCCAAAATATTTGAATAATAAAAATACGGGAAAATATTAATAATTAATATTTCCCCGTTTTTTTATTATTTATAAATTATATTTTTCTAATTATGCTAATATTTTTTTAACAGCTTCATTAATCATTTTACCATCAGCTGTAACGCCTAGTCTTTCTTTAGCTGTTTTCATTACTATTCCCATATCTTTCATTGTTGTAGCGCCAACTTCAGCAATTATTTCTTTTACTTTTTCAGTAACCTCTTCTTCAGATAATTTTTTAGGTAAATATGCTTCTAAAACAGCCATTTCTTCTTTTATTTGGCTTATTAAATCTTCTCTACCTGATTTTTCGTAATCTGCTAATGAGTCATTTCTTTTTTTAAATTCTTTTGCTATTACTTCTAATATTTGATCATCATTTAATTGGATTTGTTTGTCTTTTTCAACTTGTAGAATAGCAGCTCTTACCATTTGAATAGTATTCTTTTTTACAGTTGCTCCTTCTTTCATTGCTGATTTTAAATCATCTAATAATTTTTCTTTCCACATAAAAATCATCCTTCCTATTTTGATTTTATAACTCAGTCTTAAAATATGCAAAATAAGTATTATGCATATTTGGCTATCTTCTCCCATATATCACAAAAGTGCAAGTGTAACACTTGCACCTTTAACAAACCACTAAAATTTTCTTTTTCTAGCAGCCTCTGATTTTTTCTTTCTTTTTACACTAGGTTTTTCATAGTGTTCTCTTTTACGAACTTCTTGTAATACTTGGTTTCTTGCGCATTGTCTTTTAAATCTTTTTAATGCTTCTTCCAAATTACCATTATTTTTTACTTCTGGCATATATAATTCCCCTCCTTCCGGTATCTACCTTACCTTGTTGGATGTGTTCCTAGGGGTTGTATTTTTTCATTAACCCTTTTTTGTACGAATATTATTATACTCTAATTGATAACCTATTGTCAATACAAATACTAGATTTTTCCAATTTTTTCATAAAAATAAATTGTCGAATTTTGTCAACTTTTTATTTTATCTTAATATTATATATTATAGGAGGTGAATTTCTATGAATGAAGAAATAGATATTTGCTGTTGCAAAAAAAATAAAAAATCAAAAACTTGTTGTATAGATTTAACTATATTTATTTTATCTATAGTATTAACTTTTGTTATAGGTGTTCTTATTGGTGCTGTTACTGGATTATTTGCTGCTTTAGGTTTAGGTGCAATTATTGCTATAATTGTGACTTTAGTTTTATTGATTGTTGTTAGAATAATAATGCTTATTTGTGATAAAGATTGTAAGAAAAAAGGTTGTTAAATGTTTCAAAAAAGGTCTGCTTAAAATTAGGGCAGACCTTTAATATTTTAGATTTTATTTCAAAAATTCTTCAATACCTTGAACAATACCATCTACAATTTTTTCTTGATAACTATCAGTTGCAAGTAATCTATCTTCTTCTGGATTACTTAAAAATCCCATTTCAATTATAGTTGTAGGTACTGTACACCAATTTATTCCGCTCATTGTATCAGTTCTTGTAACTCCTTTATTAACTCCTCCAGTAGTATTTATAACATTATCTAATACAAGTTTTGATAATTTGTAGCTTTTTTCTGCTAAATATCCATTATATTGATTGTTAGCTGTTTGACACATTGTTAAAATTCCTTTTACAGATTGGTCATTTAATGAATTAGCATGAATTCTTATAAATGCTGCTGCATTAGCATTATTAGCAATTTCGGCTCTTTCTTTATTGCTTATATTAACTTCATTAGTTGTTCTTGTCATAATTACTGTATATCCTTTAGCTTGTAGTTTTTGTTGTAATAATAAAGCAACTTTTAAATTCAAATCATATTCTGTTTGTTTAGTTGCTACACCTGTCGCTCCTCCTGTTACTTTTGCTTTTGTTTCAGTAGCACCTGGCCCTATTGGCTCTTGCGCACTATTTCCTTTAACTTGATGACCTGGGTCTATTACTATTATTTTTCCATTTGCTGAATTTCTGTTCTGATTTGAATTATTATTAATTTCTACTACAGTTTCAGATTTTTCTTCACTTTTTATTTCTTTCTTATTTTCTACTTTTTCTTCTGTTTTATTATTTACTATTGTAACTTGGTCTTTATTTTTTGAAACTGCCTCTAATTCATTTTTATTATCTGTTTCTGTTTTAATATTTTCTATTCGATTATCTTGCTCATCTTCAGATATCTTCTCTTGTTCTTCTTTAATCCCATTACTCTTCTCAATTGATTCTGTATTATTAGAAACATTTTCGGTATTTAAATCATTGTTCTTTACTTTTTCACTTGAAAAACCTTTTCCTATCATAATCCCCAAAAATATAAAATTAATTAAAACTAATACTACTATTGCAACAATTAAAGCTTTATTAACATTTGTTTTCTTCTCCATTATAAACTCTCCTTTTATTTCTATATCCTTTCCTTTATTTTATCAAAGAAAAAAAGTAAAGTAAATATTAATATTTTTTCTTGCTTTTTTTCTAAATTTATGTTAATATAGTAATCAATATAATTAAAATACAGCGAAAAAGAGACTAGTAATAAACTCCCTTTTATCTAGAGAGATTATGGTTGGTGGAAATAATCTAAAATAGTTTATGAATCTACTCTTTAGCTTTTAGTGAAAACTAAACCTAGTAATGCAAGGTTATAAGCATTGTTAAGATATAGAGTTTACTTTTAATGTAGATTTTATAATTAAGGTGGCACCGCGATAATTTATTCGTCCTTATGTTTATTCATAAGGACGATTTTTGATTTTTAAATTGGGGACGGAGAAAATTTTTTTGAATTGGGGACGGAGAAAATTTTAAATTTTTAAAACGAGGGACAGACTTTTAAGTTTGGATCAATTCAAAAATTTAATTTTTTAAAGTCTGTCCCTCATTTTAAAAATTTAAAATTTTCTCCGTCCCCAATTCAAAAAAATTTTCTCCGTCCCCAATTTAAAAAGAAAGGAAGATGTTTTATGATTGATATTAAATTTTTAAGAGAAAACCCTGATGTTGTTAAAGAAAACATCAAAAAGAAATTTCAAGACCAAAAATTAATTTTAGTTGATGAAGTAATTGATTTAGATATCAAAAATCGTCAAGCTATGTTAAATGGTGATAACTTAAGAGCAAAAAGAAAACAATTAAGTAATGAAATTGGTAATTTAATGAAACAAGGACAAAAAGATGAAGCTGAAAAAATTAAAGCTGAAGTTCAAAAATTAAATGATGAACTTGCAGAAAATGAAAAAATGGAAGCTGAATATGCTGAAGCAATAAGAGAAAGAATGATGAAAATTCCAAATATTATTGATCCTTCTGTTCCAATTGGTAAAGATGATAGTGAAAATGTTGAAGTACAAAAATTTGGAGATTCAGTCGTTCCTGAATTTGAAATACCTCATCATGCTGATATTATAGCCAGATTCAATGGTTTAGATAAAGAAGCTGCTGGTCGTACAAGTGGTGTTGGATTCTATTATTTAATTGGTGATGTTGCAAGACTTCATGAAGCAATGCTTGCTTATGCAAGAGACTTTATGATAAATGCTGGATTTACCTATGCTATTCCACCATTCATGATTCGTAGTGATGTTGTTACTGGTGTTATGAGCTTTGAAGAAATGGATGCAATGATGTATAAAATTGAAAACGAAGATTTATATTTAATAGGAACATCAGAACATTCTATGATTGGTAGATTTAAAGAACAATTAGTGAAAAAAGATGAACTTCCAATTTCAATGACATCTTATTCTCCATGTTTTAGAAAAGAAATTGGATCACATGGATTAGAAGAAAGAGGTTTATACCGTGTACATCAATTTGAAAAGCAAGAAATGATTGTACTTTGTGAGCCAGAAGATTCAATGGAATGGTATAATAAAATGTGGAAATTAACTGTTGATTTATTCAGAAGTTGGAATGTTCCAGTAAGACAATTAGATTGTTGCTCTGGTGATATGGCAGATTTAAAAGTTAAATCTTGTGATGTTGAAGCTTGGAGCCCTCGTCAACAAAAATATTTTGAAGTTGGTAGTTGTTCTACTCTTGGAGATGCACAAGCAAGACGTTTAGGTATCCGTGTAAAAAGTGAAAAAGGTAACTATTATCCACATACATTAAATAATACTGTTGTTGCTACACCTAGAGGATTAATTGCTGTATTAGAAAATAATTATAATGAAGATGGAAGTGTTACTGTTCCTGAAGTATTAAGACCATATATGGGTGGTTTGGAAAAAATTATGCCTAAAAATTAAAATGCACAATTGGGGACGCGTCCCCACTGTGCATTTTGCACAGTGAGGGACACATCATATGCACAATTGGGGACGCGTCCCCACTGTGCATTTTGCACAGTGAGGGACACATCATATGTACGAAATATTTTATTAATTTCATCTTTTATTAATAAAAATACATTTCATAATGATTGTTTCCATATATAAAATGTGTATTAAATAAAAAAAACAATTGCTGACCTGTCCCGAATTGTGCAAAATGCACAACTGGGACGCGTCCCCAATTGCGCAAGGAGGAATCTAAATGTTAATTAAAAATCCAAAAATAGAAATTTCAGCCACATCTCCAAAACAATACCCTACTTCTGGATTACCAGAAATCGTATTAGTTGGGAAATCAAATGTTGGCAAATCTTCTTTTATTAATACTATGATTAATAGAAAAAGTTTAGCTAGAACAAGTAGCCAACCTGGTAAAACAAGACAAATTAATTTTTATAATATGGATGATAAATTTTATTTTGTTGATTTACCTGGTTATGGATTTAGTAAAATGTCTAAAGTTGAACAAGAAAAAGTTAATCATTTTATTGATGAATATTTACATGTCAGAAAAAATATTTCTCTTATAATCTTACTTATTGATATTAGACACGAACCAGGAGCTAATGACAGAATGATGTATGATTACATAATTCGCTCAGGATTGCCATTTATGGTACTTTGTAATAAAGCTGATAAGATAGCTGTTACAAAGGTAGAAAACGCTGTAAAAGCCATTCAAAGCGATTTAAACCCTATATGTGATTTTACTTTCTTACCTTTTTCTGCTGAGAGAAAAATTTACAGTGATGATGTATGGGAGATTTTGGAAGATTATATTCAATAATAATAAAAAACATACAGATTTAAGGTAATTTAAATTTGTATGTTTTTTTATTATTTTTCTATTTCTTTGCTTAAATTATATAATTCGTCTGGGCAAATATCTGCTCCATTGTCCCATTCAATTGATAATCCTTTAACTTTAACAGTTTTAAAAATTTTTTCGTCTTTCAATTCATCGAATAGTTTATGTCCAAAATATGGTTTAACATCAAAAATTCTTGTTTCACCATTATTAAACGAAACTTTTAATTCATAATTTTCAATAACTTCAACACTTATAGCCTTAGGACTCATCTTTATCACTCCAATCCTTTTATTTTTATTAATTCTCCATCATTATTATACGCATACCAAACAGCTAATAATTCATCTCTATGTATTTCAATCCATGCATCTATTATTTTCTTTTGTTTACTTGGCATATCTCCGTTCCATTCACTATTTTCTATAATTATACTAGCTTCATATTCATTGTACTTTGCATGAATATGTGGTTTGTTGTGATGTCCGCCAATTTCTTTGTATATGTATATTAAAATTCCATAAAATTGCGAAATTATAGGCATGTATCTACCTCCTTATTATAACAGTTTTTTTATACTTTTGGAATATATTTTTAGAAATTTATAGAATAAATTTTACTAATTAATAAATTTTCTTTGATATAAATTCTTAATAAATTTTGATTATAATTAATCCTATGACTATAAATGTTAATCTTCATATTAACACTTTTTTTCATTATTTTCAAGCATTTTCCATCGACAAAATTCTACATTATTCTATATATCTTTCCTAATATACATCAAATCAAATGAACACACCTATATTTTTCAAATCCATAATCAGCAACTTTTTTACCAAACACATCATATGTATGAGCTGCCACAAAAGTATTATATATACTATCCCCATTTTGAATCACTACAAGTCCATGCGAAAATCTAATTCCGTCAAAACTTAATTGAATAATATCTCCTATTTCTAACTTATCAATTGAAGCCACCTCTCCCTTTGGTCCCGCTTCTTTATTTGAAATTAAAAAATCATACAAGAATTCTACTCCTGTCCATGATGGAGATTTATTATTAGCATTTATATAATACCAGCCATTTAGTCTATTGTAATTCATTTGACCACATCCAGCATAAATGCATTGCGAAACGAAATTGGTACAATCTCCTCCAATGTATTCGTAGTTATAGTATTTTGGATTACGAGATAATGCCCATTTTTGAGCGTATTTGTAGATATTTTCTCTGTTATATTTAGACATAAAAATCACCTAATACATTATATTAGATATAATGTATTAGGTGACATATTATTACTCAATTAATAAATTTTCATCTACTATTACTTTTTTCATTATTTAATTATTTTCAAATATAATCCATGATTCATTATTTTGCATAATTCTGTTTAAATTTTTTCCTTTTATTATAATACCTTCAACCACATGATTACCTTCAACACCATTTATTGCATACTCGCTCAATTTTTCTTCAATACCTTCTGCATTTTTTGCTATTAATTCCATTCTAATAACATTTTCTTCCGTTTCTCCAGCACCATCATATACAACATGGTAAACATCTCCATTTTCATATAATCTTATTTCTTGCATTGAGCTTCCAGCCCAACCACTTGGAGATAATCTTTTTACTACTCTATTTCCGTTTTCACCATTTAAAACAATAGCTTTTTTGGATTTCACATACCCATCTGAATTAGATACTGCTAATTCAAATTTTCCTTTATATGTTTCTGTGTTTGTATAATCACTTATATATAAATCATAAGTTATATACTTTGTTCCAGCTGCAATATCTGTACTTAAATTCTTTATAACAGGGCTACTTCCTCTATCAGATTTTTGCAATAGATATTGACCATTTTGATATTTTAATACATCTCCATATGAACCTTGTTTATTTAGTTTTACACCAAATATACTATATATGATATTGTTTATTTCATCTTCTGAAACATTTATAGTTCCTTTTAAATCAGAGTCATTTTCGATTTTAACAATTTTATCATTTATCATATTATATGCAACACGCATATAATCATCTGTTGTTAATTTCATTCCATCTGAAAAATTATTTAATTCTGATACTGCATAAGCTAAATTTTCATCTGATAAATTAATTTTACTAATTTGTTTTTGTGTTGTAACACTATTAATAACTTGCTCATTTCTAGTTTTAAACACTACATTTTTATCCAAGCTATAAATCTCATAAACATCTCCTACATATACAGAAATTCTTCCATCTGCATAATTTCTTACAATTGAACTAACTCCTGTTGCAATGCATTCTTCATTATAATTACTTTTTCTTACTCTATAAAAATTACCTTTATCCATATAGTATACATATTCATTTTCATTATTTATACTATAATAATTTTTATTATCAACTGTAAAATCACCTTTTCCATCATCAACAATAGCTTCTTTATTATGTGCTTTAATATATTTTTCATTTAATTTATCATAATTAACAGTTTCTTGATCATACCAATTATTTACCATTCCAATTTCAATTTCTTTTCTTAATCCATCATTTCTTATGGCATTTACATATTCATAATCAGTATTAGAATAAGAGAATTTTCTTGATTTTTGTTCTAATCCAACAACATTATATAATCCTTCTAATTTTGTAGCTTCAAAATAAAATACATTATTTGCATAACAATTTAAATCAACATATTGAATAGTTCCATCTTCCATTAATAAGAATAAATATGGCATTCCTGCACCACTAATTTCTCCTATAAAAATGTCTGAAACATTTTCTGTTATATTGTCTACTTTATAGCAATCTGTTGAAGTGAATCCCCCTTCGAATTCATTCCAATACTCAGATTTCAAATTAATTCCAATATCACGTTTTCCCAACATATAAGCTTTAACAAAGCCTTTTTCTGTCTCTTTTAAAATCTGTTCATTAGATACTTCCAATTTTTCGTTTTTTACCAAAGATTTTTGATTATAAGTTATAATTTGTGGTTCATTATTTAATCCAATTTTACCATTTTTATTAAAATATATTGCTGTTCCTCCAACTATCACAACTGTAAGTGATACTGCTGCCACACTTAAAATCCTATTAAGTTTTTTGTAAAAATTTACTTCAATTATTTTATGACCAGCGTTGTTCATATTATTAGTTTTATTATTTGTTTCATGTTTTTCCGATTGAACATTATTTGTTATTTCATTTGTTTTTACTGAATTATTCACAAATTGATTATTAAATTGACTTGGCTTAAAATTAGCAAAAACAGAATTTGCTTTATCTGAAATTTGATTATCATTTTTAAACTTTGCTCTAATAATTTTATCCATTTGTTCATCTGTTAATCTGTTCATAAAACCTCCTCCTCACTTTTCATAATTTCATATATCTTGCTTCTTGCCCTTGATAATCTTGACTTAACCGTTCCCTCTGGAATATCAAGTATCATTGCAATTTCATTTACTGAATAATCATTGTAATAATACAACACAGTTATTGTCTTTAAATCTTCATCTATTTTTGTTAAAACATTTTCAACTAAAGATTCTGAGTTGTAACTATCAAATGATTTTAAGTTTTCGTTTGTGTTATATTCATCTATATCAGTAACATTTGAATACAACTTTTGATTCTTATTGACAATATCATATGATTTATTAATTAAAATTCGTATTAACCATGTTGAAAAAAATTGATTGTTTTGAAGTTTGTTCAAATTAGTATATGCACTCATTAAAGCATTTTGAATTGCATCACAAACATCATCTTCATTTTTTAAAATAGATTTTGCAACTTTATACATCTTTAATTTATTTTCTTCAATTAGTTGCTCAAAAGCTTCATTATTACCCAATTTTGCTTCTTCTACTAAATTCATTTTCTTCTCCCCTTATCCTATTTTTTCTGCTTATACTTTATTTGACTGAATAATGTTATCTTTGGTTCATTTTTATAAAAAAATTTACAGAATTTCATTTTTATAAGCATATAATTAATTAAATTATAAACATTATTTTTTAAATTTGCAATATAGTTTTTTGGGTGATATTGAAAATTATTTTTTAGTGGTAAAAGAAACAATTATAAAAACAATTATAAAAATAATTATAAAAATAATTATAAGAACAAACAAATATAATTTCCTTATAATTTATTCTTACAGTTATTAGACATCTAACTTTTTAGTTTGGTTCAATTAATTTGATTTTTTGACAACTTTAAATGAATAAAAAAAACAGTTATAATTGAAGTTTTTCCTCAATTATAACTGTTCTGTTAATTTAAATTAACTATATTTTATAATATATATTTCAAGCTTTTTTATAATATTTTTCCTTCTTGGTTTTATTTATCGTCTTTCTTATCTTTAATTATTATCTTTTATATTTGGCTATTGTTCTATATATTTACTATCTACTAAATCTTTAACCAAACTATAAGGAACTTTAAAATCAAATTGTCCAGATGCTCCACTTGCAATTTCATACTTAGGAATTTCTACACAAACTATTCCACCTTTAACAAAATATCCATTTAATTGCTCAATTGCTGAATTTATTATACTTTGATAATCATTTCCATGCATTTCCAATACTTCTTGATATCTTGAATCCTTTTTTAATTCATCATAAACATATTTTTTACATGCTTCAATATATTTTTCTTTTGATTTAACTATGTTTTTAATTTCTATTACATCTCCAGTTTCCAAATCAAATGAAACTCCACTAGTATTTCCCCAACTTACACCTCCAAGACCACCTTCAAAAATATATCCAAAAGTTACTATTTTATCTGTTAAATAAATTACTTCATAAGATTGATGAAATCCAATATCTTGAGGTCCATAATCACCACTAAATTCATTCATTTGATTTAAAATCTCTTCTATATATTCATCTTTAGTTTGTTCATTAATATCTTTCCATACATCACTATACCAATTTTTCAAATACTTTTCCATTTTCTCTGCAGCACTTGCGCTTATTCCTGTAATATTAGGAACATCTTCATTACAAACAAAGCTTGCTCCACCTATTGTTATATTTCTTACGCCTCTTGTTTCATAGCTTACTTTAAAAGAATCTTTTAAGTTACTATTTTTTGATGTATTATTATTGTTTGGTTCAGAGTTATCTTCCTTTTTATCTGTATCTTTTTTATTATCATCTTCTTTATTATTACTTTGTTCATTTGAACTTTGCTCTGATTGTGGTTTATTATTAAAAATTGTTGTGAAATCTTTTCCAGAAACCAATAGTCCAGTAAAGATTCCTATTATTATTAATAAAATTGCAATTATTAAAACTAGCACTATTTTAAGTACACTACTCTTTTTATTTTTTTTCATATTATCTCCTTCATTCTTTTCTAACATTTTTCTTCTTAGCCAATATTATATATTCTTATTTTATAAATTCATCAATATTAGCATCTGTCAAGTCTGTTCCAATAGACACAAATTTATATTTACTATATTTTTGTAAAATTTCATTATAGCGTGATTCTGTAATTTTATTCGAATCCTCTCCATAATAATAAATAATATTTCCTGTAAAGCCATCATCACCATAATCATCA
Organism: uncultured Lachnospiraceae bacterium; assembly: GCA_945917765.1. Lineage (GTDB taxonomy): Bacteria > Bacillota > Clostridia > TANB77 > CAG-508 > CAG-492. Next base: position 71,358 of record CAMEHU010000002.1, read on the forward strand.
TATTTTCCAACTTTTTCTAGTGTTTTAGAACTTCCTGTTTTTATATCATAATATATTGAAGCTTCATTTCCCATATGCATGTATCCTTGGCAAGCCATTGCATTATTAGCATCAATAGCCATTCCTCCATGACTTATGTGTAAAGGATATTCAGTTAATGGGTTTGAAACCACTTTTCCATTTTGATATGTTACAATAAAGCATTGTGAAGATAAATCTCCATCTGAATATGCTTCAACAACAATCATTGGAGAATAATTTCCACCAACAACTTTTATAAATGATAGTTTTTGTTCATGTTCTAATGCATCACCAAATACAGTTGTTTTCATCATCACATTATTTTTCACCCAATTTTTATCTTTTAAACATTTTCTGATTTCTTGAGCAGCAATATTAGAACTAGAATTATTATTATTTGCATTGGTTTTATCTATTGCTGGTTTAGTTGTTAAATCAATTTTTTCTTCAAGTATATTTGTCCCAATTCCAGTTTTTGGATTAATTGTATACCAGTCAGATGTACTGTTATGATCTCCCATATTATCATATAATTGAATTGATACTGTTCCATCAGAATTTACTTGTGAACCAACTCCAGAAGGTCTATATCCTGTTTTTGCTTCATAATAATCTAGAGCCATTTTTTCTAAATCTTTTTGAGAATATTCTTTATTATTTTTTGTTTGATTATCATTATTATTTTCTGTATTTTTTTCTGTGTTATTTTTGTCTTCTATATTGTCTTTATTGTCTGTTTCTTTTGAGTTATTTCCATTACTATCGTCATTATTATCATTTTCTTTATTATTATCAGTATTGTTTTCCGTTTTTTGAGTAGCTGAACTTGAACCTGACTTATTTTCCTTTGATTTTTCACTCCTACTATTTTTTGAAATAAAAATTCCTGCTACAATACCTAACACTAATAACAAAATCATTATAATAACTATGAGAATTGCAGTAACATTTTTCTCTTTTTTGCTAACAGTATTTGAGTTAGCTGATTCCACAGTTCCTTTTAATTCCTGTTTTGTTGTAGCATTATCATTATGGTTTTCACTGAATTTTTGATTTTCATTAATTTCTTTATTATCCATATCTTCCTTTTATGATATATAAATATATCATATACTCCTTTCCATTTTTTCTCTTGTTTTTAAATTTTATATTAAGAAAATTATAACACTACCCCAAATTTAAGTCAATTGTATGTTCGAAAATCTGTGCACAATTGGGGACGCGTCCCTACTGTGCAAATTGCACAATAATGGACACATCATCATCTAAGATAATGTGTCCCCAAATGTGCAAAATGCACAACAGGGACGTATCCCCAATTATGAAAAAAAATCCAAATTTAAAATTTGGATTTTTTTCTAATATTAAACTAAAGCTAATATAACAACTTCAGCTGAATCTCCTCTTCTAGGTCCTTTTTTGATTATACGAGTATAACCACCATTTCTACCTTCATATTTAGGAGCGATTTCGTTGAATAATTTAGATGTTAAATCTACATTATTTCCTTCACTGTCTTTAACTTTGTTTATCATTCTCATCATTTTTCTTCTTGCATTAAGTCTTGAAGGCATATCTTTTTGTCTTTTTTCAGTTGTTTCTTCTTTAACAACTTTTACATATTCTTTACCATTCTTACTTTTTGCAACTTCTGTAACTTTTTTACCATTGCTATCTAATTTTGCTTTAACAACTTTAGCGTCAACAGTTTCAAAGTTATCTTTTTCTCTTATAGCTAATGCGATAATACTATCAGCTAATGCTTTGATTTCTTTAGCTCTAGCTTCAGTAGTTTCTATTTTTTCATGCCATATTAAATCTGTTAAACCAGTTTTTAACATTGCATTTCTTATATCAGTAGTTCTACCTAATTTTCTGTTAATTGCCACTTTTTTCACCCTCTCTTTTTTTATAAGTAATATAACCAGTATTTAACTAGTATAGTATATGGACATAAGTATAGATTACTTAGCCATTTTCTCTATTAATCTTCTTCCTTAGCAAAATCTAAACCTAATGAATGTAATTTATTTGTTACTTCATCTAAAGATTTTTTACCAAGATTTCTAACTTTCATCATATCAGATTCTGTTTTGTTTGTTAAATCTTCAACTGTAGAAATATTTGCTCTTTTTAAACAGTTAAATGATCTTACAGATAATTCTAATTCTTCTATAGCCATTTCTAATACTTTTTCTTTCTTGAATTCTTCTTTTTCAATCATTACTTGAGTATTTTTTGTAGCTTCAGATAAATCTATGAATAAATCTAAATGTCCAGTCATAACTTTAGCAGCTAAGCTTAAAGCTTCATATGGTTTTAAACTTCCGTCTGTCCAAACTTCGATTGTTAATTTATCATAATCAACCATTTGACCAACTCTAGTGTTTTCAACTGAATAATTAACTTTTCTAACTGGTGTATAGATAGAATCGATAGGAAGAACTCCTAAAGGTTGATTTTCCTTTTTGTTCTTTTCAGCTGTGTTGTATCCTCTACCCATTTCAGCTGTTAATTCCATAACTAGTGAACCACCTTCTGATACAGTTGCAATATGTAAATCAGGATTTAATATTTCAACTGTTCCATCAGTAATAATGTCACCTGCAGTAACTTCACCTTCTCCTTTAAAGTTAATTCTTAGAATTTTTTCTTCATTTTTATCTAATTTTAATCTTACATTTTTTAGATTAACAATTATCTCTGGTACATCTTCTACTACATTAGGTATTGTAGAAAATTCATGTAATACTCCATCGATTTTAACTCCAGTTATTGCACTTCCTGGTAATGATGAAAGTAATATTCTTCTTAAAGAATTTCCTATTGTAATACCATAACCTCTTTCTAATGGTTCACAAACAAATTTTGCATAATTATTTTCATTGTCTATCTCTAAGCATTTAATATTTGGCTTTTCAAATTCTATCATTTTTACCTCCTAATAATTAATCATTATATTTAATTCAGTCTTAAAGCATAATTCTACATTAATTATACACATTTTATATATGAAAAATATAAAAATCTCTCTAACACTTTTACAACCATTATTTTGAGTAAAGCTCTACTATTAAATGCTCTTCTACTGGGTAGTCAATTTCTTCTCTAGATGGTTCTTTTATCACTTTACCTGATAAATTATCTATATTTTTTTCTAACCATGTTGGTACTAATCTTGAAGCTGTTTCTTCAACACTTGCTTTAATTGTACCGTTATCTTTTCTTATTTCTCTTACAGATATTTCATCACCAGGTTTTACTATATATGATGGAATATCAACTTTTTGTCCGTTAACTTGGAAAGCACCATGAGAAACTTGCATTCTTGCTTCTGCTCTTGTTCTTGCATATCCTAATCTAAATACTACGTTATCTAATCTGCTTTCTAGTAATTGTAGTAATAATTCACCTGTATTTCCTTTTTTGTTGTATGAAATTGTATAATATTTTCTAAATTGTTTTTCTCCAACTCCATATATAAATTTCAATTTTTGCTTTTCTTTTAACTGAATAGCATATTCAGAAACTTTTTTATGTTTATTACCTGCTGGTTTACGATTAGATTCTTTATCAATACCAATAACTGTTGGACTGATTCCAAGATATCTACATCTTTTTAAAACAGGTTCTCTATATCTTGACATTAATTTTCACCTTCCTTATAATATTTAATTCAAATTATACACGACGTCTTTTTGGTGGTCTACAACCATTATGTGGTATTGGTGTTACATCCTTAATACTGCTTATTTCTAAACCTGCAGCTTGTAATGATCTAATAGCTGCTTCACGACCAGAACCTGGTCCTTTTACAAATACTTCTACTGATTTTAAACCATGTTCCATAGCTGTTTTAGCTGCTGTTTCAGCTGCTTCTCCAGCTGCAAATGGTGTGCTTTTTCTAGAACCTTTGAATCCTAATTGTCCAGCACTTGCCCAAGATAAAACATTACCTTGAACATCAGATATTGTAACTATTGTATTATTAAAACTAGAATGAATATGAGCCATACCTTTTTCGATATTTTTTCTATCTCTTCTTCTAGTAACTCTTTTTGTTACATTTTTAGTAGCCATTTATGTTTTACCTCCCTAAATTATTTTTTACTTTTACTTACTAATTTTCTAGGACCTTTTCTTGTACGAGCATTAGTTTTTGTTCTTTGTCCTCTAACTGGTAATCCTCTTCTATGTCTTAATCCTCTGTAGCATCCTATTTCTGTTAATCTCTTAATGTTAAGAGCAACTTCTCTACGTAAGTCACCTTCAACTACATAACCATCCATAGCATTTCTTATTGCTTGTACTTGGTCATCAGTTAAATCTTTTACTCTAGTATCTGGGTTAACACCAGCTTTTTTTAATATTTTTTGTGAACTTGGTAAACCAATTCCATAGATATATGTTAATCCAATTTCTACTCTTTTTTCTCTAGGTAAATCTACTCCTGATATACGAGCCATTATTTTAGCACCTCCAAAATATTTTGTTTAATTTTTTTGTTTTGTTTATTTTATATTAAATTAAAGGTGAAATGCATTAATATAATTAATTCGGATTGTTTAATTATACTAATCTCTAACCAATATAAAATGTTATATATAAACACAAATTAAATAAATTATCAGCCGCTTATCGTAATTTGTGTTAATACCAATTTTTGTTTATCCTAAATTAAATACTATTATAGTTTTATTAGATAAATAAATTCATCTTAATCAAACTATCAATTAAAATTATCCTTGTCTTTGTTTGTGTTTAGGATTTTCACAAATAACTCTGATAACACCTTTTCTTTTGATTACTTTGCATTTTTCACACATTTTTTTAACTGATGGTCTTACTTTCATTTCACTACACCTCCTGTAATATTTGTTACAATAACCTACATATAGTGTTTGTAATAATCTTTAATGATGCGTGAGGTCAGACGTATATAAATACAGGCTAAATGTAGTTTTATACATCTCACATCGCACCTCATAAATTATTAAAAACACTATTTGCTTTTGTATATCATTAATATATATATCATTAAAATGAATGAATAAAACATCCAATCATTTTTTAAGATCTATATTTATTTTTTCTTATTTTGCTCTCCATGTAATTCTTCCTCTTGTTAAATCGTATGGTGATAATTCAACTTTTACTTTATCTCCAGGAAGAATTTTAATATAATTCATTCTAAGTTTTCCTGAGATATGAGCTAAAATTTGATGTCCATTTTCAAGTTCAACCTTGAAATTTGTATTAGGTAAAGTTTCAACAACTGTTCCTTCTAATTCTATAACATCTTCTTTTGCCATTTTAACCTCCCAAATTATAAATTTAACTTATTTATGACCTTATTATTATGTAATACTTTTTTATATTTTTATTCCAAATTATTCCATAATAGCTTTTATATTATATAATATTTTTATAATAAAGTCAATATTTCTGGCTCATTTTCTGTAATTAAAATTGTATTTTCATAATGTGCAGCTAAACTTGCATCCTCTGTTACAATTGTCCAGCCATCATCTAACTCTAAAATGTCTGGTTTTCCTTGAATTACCATAGGTTCAATTGCCAAAGTCATACCTGGTTCAAGTCTTATACCTCTACCAGCTTTTCCATAATTAGGAATACCTGGATCTTCATGCATTTGTCTTCCTATTCCATGTCCTTGAAATTCTCTAACAACTGAATATCCATTTTTTTGAATATATTCACCAATTGCATGACATACATCACCAATTCTATTACCTTTTACAGCATATTTAATACCTTCATAAAAAGCTTGTTCAGTAACATTTATTAAATCATATGCTGCTTTACTACCTTTGCCTACAACATAAGTTCTAGCAGCATCTCCATTAAATCCATCTTTTAAAACAACTAGATCAATACTAACAACATCACCTTCTCTAAGTTTTACTCTACTTGATGGGATTCCATGAATTACTTCATCATTTATTGAAACACAAATAGAGCTTGGGAAAGGTGGAACGCCTTTTATACCTGGATCATATCCTTTTTGAGCTGGTAATCCACCATTTTCTCTCATTACTCTTTCTGCAATTTTATCTAACTCCAATGTTGTAATTCCTGGTCTAATATTTTTCTTTAATTCTTCATGAACCAAAGCTGTAACTCTACAAGCTTCTTTCATTAATTCTATTTCTTTTTTTGATTTTATAGTTACCATTTTACATTACTTCCTTTTCCATTTTACACATTTCCATTTTACACATTTTTATAATTTTTAATTTTAAAATCTAACATGTCTGCAAATTAGCCTTGAATTTTATTTAAAAAGTCCTCACAAGCAACATCAGCTAATCTATTTATTCTTTGACTGATTTCTTCAACAATAACAATTCCTTTTTCATTATAATAATCTACTAAAGGTTTTGTTTGTGTATCATATATTTCTAATCTATTTTTTATAGCTTGTTCATCACTATCATCTGCTCTAATAATTAATTCTCCACCACATTCATCACAAATACCTTCAACTTTTGATGGATGTAATTTTAAGTTATATGTAGCCTTACATTTTGAACATACTCTTCTGTTCATCATTCTTTCAATAATTTCATCTCTTGGAGTTTCTAAGTTCATAACCCAATCAACTTTTTGACCTTTTGATGCTAAAATTTCATCAAGTTTTTTTGCTTGTTCTAAATTTCTTGGGAATCCATCTAATATAATTCCTTTTTCATCTTTTAATTCATCTAGTCTTTTTTCAACCATTGAAATTGTTATTTCATCAGGCACTAAGCAACCTTTTGAAATATATTTGTTTGCTTCAACACCTAATTCTGTACCTTTTGATATATTTTCTCTAAATATATCTCCTGTTGATAATTGAATCCAACCATTTTTTTTGTTTAAGATTCCTGCAACAGTACCTTTTCCTGTTCCTTGTGCTCCTAACATAATAATAATCATAACTTTCACTTCTCCTTTTTTGTTTTTTGTTTTTAAATCGGGGAATTGGCTTTTTGACCAATGGGTGACCGATGGGCGAAAAGCCAATTCCCCCATTCAAAAACAAACTTTGAAGTTGGAAGCAAGAAAATTTCCTACTTCCAACCTCTTTTGTTTATTTTTATCATAGTAAAGAATTAATTTAAAAATCCTTTATAATGTCTCATTACTAAGTATGATTCTAATTGTTGAACAGTTTCTAATGCTACACCTACTACAATAAGTATTGATGTTCCTCCAAAAGCTAGGTTTAATTCACCTAATGCACCAAATCTTGCAAACATAGGGATTATCGCAATTAATGCTAAGAATAATCCTCCAACCCATGTTATCTTAGTTAAAACTGATGATAAATATTGAGTTGTTGGTTTTCCAGCTCTAATTCCTGGTATAAATCCACCGTTTTTCTTAATATTGCTTGATACTTCTGCAGGATTAAATGTTGCATATGTATAGAAAAATGTAAATCCAACAATAAGTAATAAATAAATTAAAGCATTAGCAATTACATATCCTAATGGAACTTTTACACCTTCAGCTAATTGAGTTGTAGAAGTTGCAATAGATAATTTATATAATCCAGCTAAAAAGCCTGATTGTGTTGCTATATCACTTTTAAATATTTGAATAATCATTGCAGGGAATGTCATAAATGATGAAGCAAAAATTATTGGCATAACACCAGCCATTGCTAATTTCAATGGAATATGTGTATTTTGTGCACCCATCATTTTTCTTCCAACTACTTTTTTTGAATATTGTACAGGTATTCTTCTTTCTGCTTGTTGAACAAAAACAACACCTGCTACTAAAATAACAGCTGCAAGTAATATTGCTAAAGCTATTATTAAGTTTGTAGTACTAAAATGATTGTTTAATATTAATTTGTCAAATATACTTTTGATTCCTGCTGGTAAACCTGAAACAATACCAACAAAAATAAGTATTGAAATTCCATTTCCAATTCCTTTGTTTGTTATTTGATCTCCTAACCACATAAGGAATGCAGTACCTGCCATAAAAGATAGAACAACTATAGCTCCTGTTAAAACTTTTTCAGGACCATATGCTCCTATAAAATATGGTCTATATGATAAATATAAACCTAATCCTTCTATTAGTGCTAACACTATAGTAAGAATTTTTGTATATCGATTTATCTTATTTCTACCTTCTTCTCCACCTTCTTTAGTTAGTTTTTCTAAAGATGGAATTATCATACCTAACAATTGAATAACAATTGAAGCTGTGATATATGGAGTTATTGACATTGCAAAAATAGAAAGTCTTGAGAATGCTCCACCTGAAATTGTATTTATTAGTTGAACAAATCCACCTTGATTTGCACCTGATAAAGCAATTGTGTTAACAGTTGGAACTGATATATAACATCCTAATCTAAATATTACTATTAATAATAATGTGTATAAAACTCTTTTTCTTACATCTGGAGTCTTTAAAGCATTTTTCATGGTGTTGAACAATTAAATCACCTCTGTCTTTCCACCTAAAGCCTCGATTTTTTCTTGAGCAGCTTTAGTAAATCTTTTAGCTTTAACAGCTAATTTTTTCTCTAAGTTTCCTGTAGCTATTACTACGATACCGTCATTAGCTTTTCTGATGATTCCATCAGCTATTAAACTTTCGGCTGTAACTTCTTCAGTAGTAGCTTTATTTAACATTGTTAAAGTTACTTCTGTATAGTTTTTAGCATGTATATTTGTAAATCCTCTTTTTGGTAATCTTCTATACAATGGTGTTTGACCACCTTCAAAACCTCTTCTTACTCCACCGCCTGTTCTAGCTTTTTGACCTTTATGTCCTCTTCCTGAAGTTTTTCCTAGTCCTGAACCTATTCCACGTCCTACCCTAGTTCTTGTCTTTCCTTCTTGTGCTGGGCTTAATTCGTCTAATTTCATTGCGCGGTTACACCTCCTTAATATTTAATTATTATTAGTATATACTATAACTTTTTATATTTCAATAAAAAATTATAAATAAAATTTTCAAATTTATCTTTTACTTATTTTGCAAAGGAAAATTTAACTATAAATAAATCTTCCGATGCGAAATAAATTATAAAATATCTTCTACTTTTTTACCTCTTTTTGCAGCTACTTGTTCGATTGTTTGCATTGATTTTAAACCTTCAATTGTAGCATAAACAACGTTTCTAGGATTGTTTGTTCCTATAACTTTTGTTCTGATATTTTTGTAACCTGCAAGTTCAAGAACTGGTCTAACGCTTCCACCAGCGATAACTCCAGTACCTTCTGCAGCTGGTTTTAACATAACTTTTGCACTACCAAAAGTTCCTACATATTCGTGTGGTACAGTTGTTTTAACAATTGGAACTTCAACTAAATTTTTCTTAGCTTCTTCAATTGCTTTTCTGATAGCATCTGGAACTTCAGCTGCTTTACCATTACCTACACCAACATGACCATTTTCGTCACCAACAACAACTACAGCACTAAATCTAAAAGTTCTACCACCTTTAACAACTTTAGCAACTCTGTTTATAGCAACAACTTTTTCTTTTAATTCTGCTACTGTATTTTCCATTGATTTAATTTTCCCTCCTTCATTATTTTAAAGTGATTTATATAAAACTCTTTTATAATTTCAAAATTAGAATTCTAAACCTGCTTCTCTTGCAGCTTCAGCTAATTCTTTAATTACACCATGATAAACATAACCACTTCTATCAAAAACTATTGTTTTTATGTTTTTCTCCAAAGCTCTTTTTGCTATTAAAGTACCTACTTCTTTAGCAGCTTCTTTATTTGAATGTTTAGTTTTAACTTCTTTATCTAATGTAGAAGCGCTTACTAATGTATTTCCAGCAACATCATCAATTACTTGTACAAATAAGTTATTGTTACTTCTATAAACACACATTCTTGGGCATTCAGCTGTTCCGCTTATTTTTCTACGAACTCTGATATGTCTTCTTCTAACTTCAAATTTTCTATCTGTTTTAGAAACCATTTTATTCTCCTTTCTAACTAATGTAACAGCATTAGTTGTTTCGATTGGTTAATTAATTGATTTTTATAATTGTAAATTCTGATTAAAAAATTAATAATAAATTTAATTTTATTTTTTACCAGCTTTACCTTCTTTTCTTCTGATATGCTCTTCAGCATATTTAATACCTTTACCTCTATATACTTCAGGTGGTCTTTTTGTTCTGATAACAGCTGCTGTTTGACCAACAACTTCTTTATCAATACCTTTAACAATGATAGTATTAGGATTTGGAACTTCAAAAGTAATTCCTTCTGGAGCGTCCATTTCAACTGGATGTGAATATCCTAAATTCATTACTAATTTTTTACCTTTTAATTGTGCTCTATATCCAACACCATTAACTTCTAATGTTCTAGCATATTGATTTAATACACCTTCAATCATGTTGTTAATTAATGTTCTTGTTAATCCATGTAAACTTCTATTTAAAGCTTCATCATCAGGTCTTTTAACTGTAATAACATTTCCTTCAATAGAAACTTCCATATTTTTATGTAAGTCTTTTTCCATTGTTCCTTTTGGTCCTTTTACAGTAATATGGTTACCATCTAATGTAACTTCAACACCTGCTGGTACTGTTATAGGTTTGTTTCCTATTCTTGACATGGTTCTTCCTCCTTCTTTTCTTTATTTTTGATTTTCAACGATTACATTTTCTAATTCTAAGATTTAGTAAAATTTCCTTAATCTAAAAATTTTTGAAAATATTACCAAACATAAGCTAGAACTTCTCCACCTAGACCTAATTGTCTAGCTTCTTTATCTGTTTTAATACCTTTAGATGTAGATATTAAAGCAATTCCTAAACCGTTTAATACTTGTGGTAATTGATCTTTAGAAGCGTAAACTCTTAAACCTGGTTTACTAATTCTTTTTAATCCGTCAATTACTCTATTTCCTTTTTCATCATATTTTAAAGTGATTCTAATAACACCTTGATTATTTTCACTTTTAATTTCTTCTAATGATTTGATATATCCTTCATTTAATAATATGTTAGCTATAGCTAATTTCATATTTGAAGAAGGAACATCTACTGTTTTATGTTTTGAACTATTTGCATTTCTTATTCTTGTTAGCATATCTGCTATTGGATCAGTAGTTATCAATTTCTATACCTCCTTTTTTGTAGTTTCAAGCGGCCCTATATATTACCAACTTGCTTTTTTAACACCTGGAATTTCACCCTTGTGTGCTAATTCTCTAAAGCATACACGGCAGATTCCAAATTTTCTAATATATGCATGTGGACGACCACAAATTTTACATCTATTATATTCACGTGTACTAAATTTTTGTACTTTTTGTTGTTTAACTTTTAAAGATTTCTTAGCCATGAAATTCTCCTTTCCTTATTTAAAATTAATTAAAAGTAGTAAGATGTGCATTTTTACGAATTAATCAAGATGAAGGTGTACGCATGTACATCGAATTTTGATTAATGAAGTAAAAATGTGCAGATTGCTGCTTTTTATTAATTTTTGAATGGCATACCTAATAATGTTAAAAGCTCTTTAGCTTCTTCGTCTGTTTGAGCTGTTGTAACAAATATTATATCCATACCTCTAATTTTATCAATTTTATCATATTCAATTTCAGGGAATATTAATTGTTCTTTAATACCCATTGAATAATTTCCTCTTCCGTCAAAAGAATTAGCTGAAACTCCTCTAAAATCTCTTACTCTTGGAAGTGCTACATTGAATAGTTTGTATGCAAAATCATACATTTTTCCTTTTCTTAAAGTAACTTTACATCCAATGTTAACTCCTTCTCTTAACTTAAATGCAGCAATAGCTTTTTTAGATTTTGTTATAATTGGTTTTTGACCTGTGATTATAGATAAGTCGTTTACTGCATTTTCTAATGATTTAGGATTTTCTTTTGTATCACCTAAACCAATATTAATAACTATTTTATCTAATTTTGGAACCTGCATAACTGATGTATAATTAAATTTTTTCATCATTGCTGGTATAACTTCTTTTTCATATTGTTCTCTTAAAAATTCCATAAGTCCTCAATAGACCTCCTTTCTTATTTTAATTTTGCACCACATTTTTTACAAACACGAACTTTATTTTCTTTATCCATTTCAAATCCGATTCTTGTTGCTTTACCACATTTAGGACATACAACAGATACTTTGCTTGAATGAATTGGGAATTCAGATGAAATTATTCCACCTTCATCTCCTGCTCTTCTTGGTTTTACGTGTTTTTTCTTAATATTAATTCCTTTAACAAGAATTTTTTCTGTTTTTGGTATTACTTCTAAAACTTCTCCAGTTTTACCTTTATCATTTCCTGATAAAACTTTAACTGTATCACCTTTTTTTATTCTTAACATTACTTTTTTCACCTCTTTATTTGAAATTTAGTGTTAATTTATTATAGTACTTCTGGAGCTAGTGATAAGATTTTCATATATCCTTTATCTCTTAATTCTCTAGCGATTGGCCCAAATATACGAGTTCCTTTTGGAGTACCATCTTCTTTTAATATAACAGCAGCATTTTCATCAAATCTTATGTATGAACCGTCTGCTCTTCTTACAGGTTTCTTAGTTCTAACTACAACAGCTTTAACTACATCACCTTTTTTTACAACGCCACCTGGTGTAGCTGTTTTAACAGAAGCAACTATGATATCTCCAACTCCTGCATATTTTCTATAAGAACCACCTAAACATCTAATAACCATTATTTCTTTAGCACCTGTGTTATCAGCTACTTTTAATATTGATTGTTGTTGTACCATTTAGTAATTCCCTCCTTTTATAAATGATTTTACTCTTTAAATTTCTTATTTTATTATTGCCTTTTCAACTATTTCAACAACTCTCCATCTCTTATCTTTTGATAGAGGTCTTGTTTCCATAACTTTTACTTTGTCTCCAACTTGGCATTCATTGTTTTCATCATGAGCTTTTAATTTATATGTTCTTTTTTGGATTTTGCTGTATATTTTGTGTTTAACGTTTGTTTCAACAGCTACAACAACAGTTTTATCCATTTTGTCAGAAACAACTGTACCGATCATTACTTTACGATCATTTCTTTCCATGTTACAATCTCCTTTCTTAGAATTGTTTTACATGAATTACAATTAATTTTATTGCAATACATTACCTTACCTTGCAGTATCCTGCATAAATTTTGTACTTTTTACTAATAATTAGTTATTTCCAGCTATTTCTCTACTTTTCATTTCAGTTTTTACTCTAGCTATATCTCTTCTAACTTCTCTAATTCTCATAGGATTTTCTAAACCATTTGTTTTTGATGAAAATCTTAATTTGAATAATTCTGATTTTAATTCTCCTAATTCTTTTTCTAGATCAGCTGAAGACATTTCTCTTATTTTATTTATTTTCATCATTATCACCACCTAATTCAGATTCCTTTTTTACAAATTTACATTTAACAGATAATTTATTAGCTGCTAATCTTAAAGCTTCTCTAGCTGTTTCCTCTGGAACACCAGCTAATTCAAACATTACTCTACCTGGTTTTGTAACAGCAACCCAGTAAGTAACAGCACCTTTACCTTTACCCATACGAGTACCGATACCTTTATTTGTGATTGGTTTGTCTGGGAATAATTTAATCCAAACTTTACCACCTCTTTTAATGTAACGAGTCATAGCAACACGGGCAGCTTCTATTTGATTAGAAGTAATTAACCCTGCTTCTACTGCTTGAAGACCATATTCACCATCAGTAACTCTATTTCCTCTTGTTGCTTTACCTCTCATTCTACCTTTTTGTTGTTTTCTATATTTTGTTCTTTTTGGCATTAATGGCATTATTTTTCTCCTCCTTCCACTTTAGCTTTTTTAGCTGGAAGAACTTCTCCTTTATAAATCCAAACTTTAACACCGATTTTTCCGTATGTTGTATCTGCTTCAGCAAATCCATAGTCAATATCAGCTCTTAATGTTTGAAGTGGTATTGTACCTTCTTTGTAGAATTCAGTTCTAGCCATGTCTGCTCCACCTAATCTTCCAGATACTGCAGTTTTAATACCTAAAGCACCTGCTTTCATAGTTTTTTGCATACATTGTTTCATAGCTCTTCTGAATGAAATTCTTCTTTCTAATTGTCCTGCAATGTTTTCAGCAACTAATTGTGCATCAACATCAACATTTTTAACCTCAACTATATTTAGGTTAACATCTTTACCTATCATTTTTTCTAATTCTGCTTTTAATATTTCAGCATAGTTTCCACCTTTACCAATTACTAAACCTGGTTTAGCTGTGAAAACATTAACTCTAACAAATTTAGCTGTTCTTTCAATTTCGATTTTTGAAATTCCGCTAACATATAATTTCTTTTTAACATATTTACGAATTTTGTTATCTTCAACTAGATAATCTCCAAAGTTTTTAGAATCTGCATACCATTTTGAACTCCAATCTTTGATAACACCAACTCTTAATCCATGTGGATCCATTTTTTGTCCCATGACTTAAATTCCTCCTTTCTCATTATGCTCTTTCTCTTAATTTAATTGTAATATGAGATGTTCTCTTTCTAATTCTAACTGCTGAACCTTTTGCAGCTGGTCTAATTCTTTTCATTGTTGGACCTTGGTTTGCATAGATTTCAGCAACATATAAATTATTAGATGACATACCGTGATTATTTTCAGCATTTGCAATTGCTGATTTTAATAATTTTTCTAATACTTCAGATGATGCTTTAGGTGTGAATTTCACAATTGCTAAAGCTTCTTTAGCATCTTTTCCTCTTATTAAATCTGCTACTATTTTAACTTTTCTAGCTGAAATTCTAGCATTTTTAAGAGTTGCTACTGCTTCTGGAACGATAACTGTTTCTTCCATTTTTTACCTCCTTATTTATTTAAGAAATTCTCTTCTCTATTCTGATTATTTTGTTGTTTTATCTCCTGAGTGTCCTTTGAATGTTCTTGTAGGAGCAAATTCTCCTAATTTATGTCCTATCATTTCTTCTGATATATAAACAGGTACATGTTTTCTACCATCATGAACAGCTATTGTGTGTCCAACCATTTGTGGGTAAATAGTAGAAGCTCTTGACCATGTTTTTAATACTGTTTTTTCTCCTGATTCATTCATTGCTTCAATTCTTTTTAATAGTTTTGGAGCTACGAATGGCATTTTCTTACTTGATCTTGACATATTTTTTGTTTCCCTCCTTATTTGTTGGTTTAAAATTACTCTTGCGCTTGATATCTCAAGCTGCTAAATTATTTTCTTCTCTTAACAATAAATTTATTTGATAATTTATTTTTCTTTCTTGTTTTATATCCAAGTGCTGGTTTACCCCAAGGAGTCATTGGACCTGCGTGTCCTACTGGTGCTCTACCTTCACCACCACCATGAGGGTGATCATTAGGGTTCATTACAGAACCTCTAACTTCAGGTCTTTTACCTAAATGTCTAGTTCTTCCTGCTTTACCTAATTTAACGTTTTCGTGATCTGAGTTACCTACTGTACCGATTGTTGCTCTACATACAGCCATTATTAATCTCATTTCTCCAGATGGTAATCTTACGTGAGCATATTTACCCTCTTTAGCCATTAATTGAGCTTCTTGACCAGCTGCTCTTACTAATTTTCCACCTTGACCTGGATTTAATTCGATATTGTGAATCATAGTACCTACTGGAATGCTTTCAATCTTCATGCAGTTTCCTGGTTTGATATCAGCTTTATCTCCTGATACTACTTTATCTCCGTCTTTTAATCCGATTGGAGCTAAGATATATGATTTAGTTCCATCTTCATATTCGATTAATGCAATATTTGCACTTCTGTTTGGATCATATTCGATTCCTAAAACAGTAGCTGTCATATTGTCTTTTCTTCTTTTAAAATCTACTAATCTGTATTTTTGTCTGTTTCCTCCACCTTGATGTCTAACAGTTATTCTACCATAAGAGTTTCTACCTGCATTTTTCTTTTTTGTTGTTAATAAAGATTTTTCAGGAGTTTTCTTTGTAATTTCATCAAATGTAGAAACTGTCATGTTTCTTAGTGATGGAGTAATTGGTCTAAAATGTTTCATTCCCATTTTTAATTCTCTCCTTTTAATTTTTTCGATAGATTTTTTCCTGCTCTATCTGCAGATATTTTTTATTATCCGAGTTATCTCTCGATATCTTCTTCATTTGGTTGTTGTCTTTTACCTTCCCATTCAAGTTCAGCTGTTAAACTCATTGATTTTTGAGCACATTCAGCAAATAGTTTTTCATCTTCTTTACTATGAAAAGGTGATACAGCAACAACTTTTTCTTTTATTATTTCTTGCTTTTCTTCCGGAATATTTGATTTTCTTTTAAATAAATCTTTCAACCATCCCATGATTAAGCACCCATGAATTCTTCGATTGAATCCTTATATTTCTTAGCTACTTTCTTAACTTTTCCACCTTCAGCTAAGTATGTTTTGTCAGATGGATTTGTATCTATAGTAACTATAGCTTTTTTCCAGTCTGATGTTTTACCATAGTTTCTTCCAACTCTTCTTGTTTTTCCGCTAACGTTGATTGTGTTAACTTTTAAAACTTTAACACCAAATAATTTTTCTACAGCGTTTGCTATATCAACTTTTGTAGCTTTTTTGTTAACTTTGAAAGTGTATTTTCCTTCATTAATTCCATCATTACTTTTTTCAGTAACAACTGGAGCGATTATGATATCTTCTGGCATCATTATGCATACACCTCCTCTAATTTTTTAACTGTGTCTAAAGTTAATACTAAGTTTTTGTATTTTAATAAATCATAAACATTTATTGTGTTAACTTGTAATGTTTTAACATTTTCAATATTTCTAGCTGATTTTTGAACGTTTTCGTTTTTGTCAGCTAATACGATTAATGTTTTTCCTTCTACTTTTAAGTTTGTTAAAGCATTAACCATTTGTTTTGTTTTGATTGAATCAAAGTTGAATGCGTCAACAACTATTAATTCATTTTCTAATACTTTAGAACTTAATAAAGATTTAATAGCTAATCTTCTTTCTTTCTTATTAACTGTATATTTATATGAACGAGGTTTTGGACCTAAAGCTATACCACCTTTAATCCATTGTGGAGCTCTGATACTTCCTTGTCTTGCTCTACCTGTTCCTTTTTGTCTCCATGGTTTTCTACCACCACCACGAACTTCTGCTCTTGTTTTTGTGCTTTGAGTACCTTGTCTTTGGTTAGCTAAGAAGTTAACTAAAACACTGTGTACTACTGCTTCATTTGGTTCAATTCCAAATATTTCTTCTTTCAAATCTACACTTGAAACTTTTTTACCTTCTACATTATATACGTCTATACTAGGCATTTCTTAATCCTCCTTCCTTATGCTTTTACACTTTTTCTTAATTTTAATATTGCACCTTTAGCTCCTGGTACACTACCTTTGATTAAGATAACATTTTTATCCATATCAACTTTTACAACATCTAAGTTTTGAATTGTAACTGTTACTCTTCCCATATGTCCTGGTAATTTTTTACCTTTGAAAACTCTGCTAGGTGTAGAATTAGCTCCCATAGAACCTGGTCTTCTATGATACATAGAACCATGAGCCATTGGTCCTCTTGATTGTCCGTGTCTTTTAATAACACCTTGGAAACCTTTACCTTTTGTTGTTCCTTGAACATCAATTTTGTCTCCTGCTTCAAAAGCGTCAGCTTTGATTTCTGAACCTACTGTTAAGTCTTCAAAATCTTCAACTCTGAATTCTCTTAAATGTTTTTTAAGAGTTAAACCAGCTTTTGTAAAGTGTCCTCTTTCTGGTTTGTTTAATTTAGATTCTTTTACATCTCCGAATCCTAATTGGATAGCATCGTATCCATCTGTTTCTACTGTTTTAACTTGTGCCACTACGCAAGGACCAGCTTCGATTACTGTTACCGGAATAACTTTTCCTTTTTCGTCAAATATTTGAGTCATTCCAACTTTTTTTCCTATAATTGTTTTCATTTTAAAATTCCTCCTAACTATTGGCTGATAATTTTTATCAGCTTGGTTTTGAATTGTTTTCTTGATTTTATATTAAGAAAACTTTTTCGAACTTTAAAGTTTAGTTCTAACTAATTAAAACTCTATATTATTTTTTCTTTCGAGTTATAACTTTCTTTTATAATTCAAAAGAAAAATTATAATTTGATTTCAATATCAACACCTGCAGGTAATTCAACTTTCATTAAAGTATCTACAGTTTTTTGTGTTGGGTAAAGAATGTCTATAACTCTTTTATGTGTTCTCATTTCAAATTGTTCTCTTGAATC
The DNA here is from genome assembly GCA_945917765.1 of uncultured Lachnospiraceae bacterium. Classification (GTDB taxonomy): domain Bacteria; phylum Bacillota; class Clostridia; order TANB77; family CAG-508; genus CAG-492. The sequence goes on from CAMEHU010000002.1 coordinate 89,670, forward strand.
TTTGTCTTTGT
>CAMEHU010000003.1 GCA_945917765.1 uncultured Lachnospiraceae bacterium
GATATGTCCCCAATTGTGCAAAATGCACAGCAGGGACACGTCCCCAACTGATCACCTCAACAAACAAAACCACTTCTCAAAAATAAAACTAGCAACATTCATAACACTCTCTTTTTTTATCTCTCTATCAGAAATAATATCGACTGTTTTTATAATTTTTCCATCTAAACTATACTCCACACTTCCGACCTTTTGCCCTTTGCTAACAGGTGCGGTTAATTTTGACTCAATATGCATATTTTGCACTACATTTCCCTCACTGCCTTTTAGTATCAAAACACCACAATTATCATTAAGTATTCCACCTACACTTGTTTCTACACCTTTTTCAACTGCAATATTCCCAACTGCTTCTCCTTTTTTTCCAAATTGCTTAAATTCATAATTTTTGAAGCCGTAATCTAATACTTTTTTCGCATTCTCAAATCTTGCATTACTAGTTGGTGCTTTCATAATAACAGCAATTAATGATAAGTCATCTCTTGTTGCACTTGCTGATAAATTATATAAAGCAAGTGATGTTGAGCCAGTTTTCAAACCTGTTACTCCTTTATAATTTCTAAGTAATTTATTTGTGTTTACCAACTGAGATTTTCCATCTCTTAATGAATCCATATAAATTGTTGTGTAATTTGTAATATCTGGGTGATTTAGTAATAGTTCTCTTGACATTAAAGCAATATCATAACTTGATGTCACATGTCCATCTTCATCAATTCCGTGACAATTCTTAAAACATGTGTCTTTCATTCCAAGTTCTTCTGCTTTTTTGTTCATTTTTTCTACAAATGCTTCTTCTGAACCTGCGATATATTCTGCCATTGCAACAGTGCAATCGTTGGCTGATACTACGCACATTGCTTTTAGCATTTCATTTACTGATAGTTCTTCGCGTGGGTCTAGCCAGATTTGTGAGCCTCCCATTGAGGCTGCGTTTTGGCTGCATGGAACTTTGTCTTCTAATGTTATTTGGCCCGCTTCTAGTGCTTCGAATGTTAGTAATATTGTCATTAATTTTGTAACACTTGCTGGTCGAAGTTGTTCGTGTGCGTTTTTTTCGTATAATACTTGACCACTATTTTGCTCTATTAGGATTGCTGATTCGCATTCTAAGTTCAATTCATCTTTTGCAGTTTTATCTACATTATCGCCTTCTGCTTGACTATTTGTCTCAATTGTATCAGAATTATTAATTACAGTCCACTCATAATTTTCTGCTTGCGATATAATAAATAATGTAGAAATTAAATATGTAGAAAGAGTTAAACTTATAACCTTTTTTGAAAATTTCTTTACGTATTTAAAAAGCATATATCATACCTCACTTTCGTTTTGTATAATATATGCTTTTATGTTTAATATATTCTATATTAATTTGGTCGACACTGCCGACCATATCTCATTTTACTTAGAAAAATCAAAAAGCGTTAACTGCTTTGGTTTATTATAACTTGTTTGTATTTCTGCTACCTCAAGTAATTCATCTAACGTTTTAAGCTTTCCTTTTTGATTTTGCATTTCTAATAATCTTAAAAAAACTTTTGCAGTAAGAACACAATCTGGTAAAGCTCTATGTCTATCTCTTGGAATTTGTATCTGCAATTCATTTGCTAATGTATCTAATTTATAGTTTTGTAATTTAGGAAGTACGTGTTTAGCAATTAATATAGTATCAATTATCGGAGTTTTCGCTATTGCTGGGCATTGTTCAATATAATGTGATAGTATGTTAGCCTCATATTTAGCATTTTGAGCAATAAAAACATAATCTTTTTTTTCACATGCCCTATCAATCCTTTTTATTACCTCAATTGCAGATGGTTTTCCAATCAAATCACTCTCCTTTATTCCCGTTTGTTCTGTGTCAAACTTTGTTAAATGCAATCCTTGAGGTGGTCTTATTAGAAAATCTACTGCTGCTTTTCTATCAATTGCATTTTCTATTATTCTTAACATTCCTAACTCTATAGGTTCTGGTGGTCTTCCTTTAGGAGTAATAGTCTCAAAGTCAATTACCAGAAACTCTGTATTTCTTACAAATTTATCAGTACCCATTTAATTTTCCTCAACAGTTTTTAAAAATACCTTATTTTTAAAAGCTCCCTTTCTATTTCTTTTTTCAATTCTAACTTTTTCCACATCTTCCATTTTCATTCCTCTATAATCCAACATGGCATATATTACTTCCATAACATCCGCCATTTCCTCTACACTATAATCTGCTAAATATTCATTTACTTCTTCCTTCAATTTTTTATCAAGTTCTTCATTATATCTTTCATCATTTAAAATTTCATATTCAACTTTATGTCCTAGTTTTTCCATTATTTCGACATTTTTATCTCTAATTAATTTATTATATGTATATAACATGTGATCCTCCTATTTTAATAGTTCTTTAATATTTTTAACAATTTCATCAAGTTTTTCTTTATCATAATCTTCCATTAAGGTTACAGCAATTATATTGTTTAATAAATTTTCGCTATTGATTGCATAAATTTTATCATACATATTTAATGTACTGCAATATTTTTTTATAGATTCTCTGTTATTGGCAGGTATCAGTCCAAATGTACCTGTACTATTTATTATCCCTCTTTCACTTAATGCTTTTGCTATTTTTATTCCTTTATTTACACCATTAATCCATAATAATGGAGAAAAAAGATTTGATTCTTCTTTACTTTTATAATCGTATATCCCTAACTCTTTTACTTCTTTTAATTGTTTATATAAATACTGTGTTTGTAATTTTCTATGCTCTATTTTATTATCTAATTTTTCTAGATTCAATATTCCTAAATAGGCTTGCATTTCTGTAATTCTATAATTCCATCCTACCTCTTTAAACGACTTTTCCGGATTTCCTATTTCAGTACAATGATTTCTTAGTAACTTACATTTCTCTGAAATTTCATCATCATTTGTTAAAATAAATCCACCTTCTCCTGTAGCTAAAATCTTTCCGTTTTTCAAACTGAAACAACCTATTTTACCAAATGTCCCTAAATACTTTCCTTCCCATTTGGAACCATGAGCTTGACATGCATCTTCTATTATCTGAAGCTTGTATTTTTGACTAACACTTAGTAATTTATCCATATCATAACTACATCCCCATAAATACGCTGGTATAATAGCTTTTGTTCTACTAGTAATTTTATTTACCAAATCAGTATAATCAAAATCAATACTATTTTTTTGGCAATCAACAAAAACTGGAATAGCTCCTTGATATAAAATAGGCATAACTGTCATTATTACAGTAGTTGCAGGAACTAATACTTCATCTCCTTTTCCTATATTTAAAGAAGCCAATGCAAGATGTATAGCTGCAGTTCCTGATGAAACAACTATTGCATTTTTTACCCCAAAATAACTGGCAAGTTGTTTTTCAAACAGAGGAATATATTCATCTCTCTTATTTGGATTAAAATTATTAATCATTAACTTTTTTATTTCTTCGCTAGATAAATTAATATCCATCTTTTTACCCTCCTTTTTGTATTATTTCGTCAAAAGACATTAGTTGCCACATATTCACACAGTCTTCTGAAAAAGCATTACATTCACTTATTCTATATTTGTGATTTAAAAATACATCCTCTAAATTTTCGCTTATATTAAATATATTTTGTTCATTTACTATGCATTTACTTGAAGGGCACATATGTATTCTTCCATCTGGAGTTATAAAAAATAGATTTTTACCAGCAAAACAGTCTTTTATTTCTATATTATCATTTTCAATAGATTCTACCATCATATTTATATAATTTTTGTTTGGTAACATTGTTTTTTTTGCATTTTTGTATAGATCTGATATTATTTCTTTCAAATATAATACATCATTTCTATCTAACACTAATTCATCATATAAACTTTCATTTTTATTTAAATATATTGGTTGAAACACATAATAATCAATTTCTAAATCATCTAAAAACTCATATGTCTTTTTTAAATGTTTTATATTTTGTTTAGTCATTACTGTATATATTCCTATTTTTAAATTAGCTTTTTTCTTGTTTTTTTCATTTACTAATAGTTTAATTCCATCTACAACTTTTTGCCATCCATCACTATTAGGATATTGTCTATATTTATCATTATATTCCTTATCAAAAGAATCTAATGAAATTGAAATTGCATCTATATCAGTATTAATAATTTCCTTGTAATGTTTTTCTAATGTATATCCGTTTGTGCATAGAACAACTTGAACATTACTGTCTTTTAGTTTGTTTATAATTCTAAATGTTTTATCTGCATATGATAATGGCTCAGCCCCTGCAATAAAAACTCTTCCTATATCTAATTCTTTAAATCTAGATATAAATTCAATAATTTTTTCCTCTTCAACATCTTTTTCTTCAAAATTATTAACATTACTTATTGGATTTTCATCTATTGGAAAATTTAAATAACAATATTTACAATTAAAATTACATTTTGAATTTATAGCCCATAAAATAGTATTCATAGTTTTTCTACCTTTCTTTATTTAGTTCTAAATATTTATCTATTTTTCCTTTTAAAATACAATAAATTTCTTCTGTACTATGTTCTGATATATCCAAAGGTATTATTCTGTCTTTATGCTTTTCTGAATATAAAGAATATAACTTTTCAACTCTTTTTAATAACTTAATTTCTTCAGGTGTATATTCACTTTTATCCCTTATTTCTGCTCTTCTTATTGCAAAATCAGTATCACCTTTGAATAAAAAAGTGGTGTCTGGTGGTCTTCTATATAATTTTGAAAAATCAAATATTTCTTGTGCTATTTGAAGTGGATTTCCATCATTTCTTTGTGCAATTAAAATTCCTTGATATACTGCTATTGTATCAATTCCTCTATCCTCAACAACAACTTTTCCATTTTCCAAAGCTTCTCTTATTGTACTTTCATATTTATACATTATACTTGATAATAATAACTTCCTCTTTCTCACTCAAATCACATATAGGCTTATCGCTACCTAATGGATAGGCAACTATTGCAAGTTGATATGTATGGTCTTTTAGTTGCACTTTTTCTTTTATTTTATGATATACATACGGAATATCAATTGTTGTTTCATACATTTTCTTGTCTTTATCAATTATTACATAAGCACGGTTAAATGCATATTCTTCACCTTCATCAATATAATTTCCATATAGAATTTTTTCAATATATTTTTTTATATCTGCTTCTAATTTTCCTTTAACCCTTATTGCATCATCAAGTCCAACAACATAGTCATAATCATACTCACTTTCATTTACGGCATCAAATGCATTTATTGCTTTTGTTCTGGCTCTTTCTAGATTAGTACCTATTTCTTTTTCATCCTTAATATTTAATTTTACATCTGATAAACTTTCTATAATAAACTTATCTTTTGGAAATATTGTATTTTCAAAAACTTTTGATACAGCTTTAAATTTATCAATGTTTGTTGTTGCTATTAGTACTTTTTTCATATATAAACCTCCTATTGTTTTTTTATCAAATCTTCATAATAAATAATTTCTTTGCCTAATTTTTTAGCATACTCTATTTCCAATTTTGTACTATCACCAATATAATTATTTACATTTATAACTAAGATAGCATCTGATAATTCTATTCTTTTAAAATGGGCTTCTTTTAGTATCTCCATTTGTTCATCGTTTATTTTAATGTTCTCCATAGCTGGATAAGTCGGAGTAAGAATACAATTACCTGCTAATGCCATTTTTTGAGCAACTATCATCATTTCTTTTTGAAATTTTAAACTCCCGCATAGTGTTATAATTTTCATTTATACATTACCCCCTCATATTTCTTCATTTTCATATCCTATAATCTTTTCATTCTATAAATATACGCTACAATAATCGTTATTCCAAGTACTGGTATTGAAAGCGACATCAATATATGTATAAACTTAATAAAAGCAAACATTTTAATAATCAAACAAATTTCAACTATTAACTTCAATACAACTGCAATAATCATATATGCTAATGCTATTTTTTTTGAATCTAAACTATCAGCAAATTTAATTGTATTTGCAAAACTTATTAAGTTACAACAATTAATTAATATAGCAACATTTTCAGTCAATCCAAAACCAGATATATAATTCCCCGCTTGTAAAATTTGAATACCAAGCACTGAAGCGTAGGCATAGATTACGCCTTGAAAATAAATATTTTCTTTTTTATTATAATTCTTTGCAGTATAAACTATAATAGCTAAATGAGTTATTAAATATGTAGCAGAACCTAATATTCCAAGTAAACTTGGTGTTTTAAAAGACATAACTAATAGCACAATTGCTAAAGCTGTTCCAAATAGTGTTAATACAATTTGCAAAAGTAATATATTTTTTTTCATATTTTTATCATTTTTCATAATTATAATTTCCTCCTTTTATATATAGTTATTCCTACAACTCCTACCATTGAAACACCAATTAAACTAATGTAAACAACAATACTATCTCCAGTCTTTGGATTATTAGTTACCGTTTCAATTTCATTTTTTATTTCTTCAGTTGTTGTTGCAGTTTCCGTCTTTATTTCTTCTGTTTTTTCAACATTATCTGTTTGATTTACTTCATCTACATTTTCATTATTATCTATTTTTTCCTGTCCTTGATAAACTCCTTTTATAAAATGTGGTGTTACATCTATAAAAAGAAATCCATCATTTCCAGCTGCTTCCTTTGTCAACACTTCAACTGCATATTCAACATCAACTTTTTCAGCTATTGTTAATTTAGAAGTATCATTCCATCCCACCAAAGGATTATGCGTATCTTTAAATACCTCATCAGTCACACCTACATATTCGTTTGTGGCTACAGTCAATTTTTTAGTTTTCCACCCATCTTTCCAAATTCCATTTTGATATATTAAAACTTCATCTTTTACAAGTGCATTTACTTCATCATCTTCAAAATAACAATCTATTCCCACTACACTGCAAATAGCTTTAGAGCTTTCATCTTTTAAAGCATAATTTAATACTTGTAATAATTCTTCATAAGTAAGATTATATTTATATATTTTATTTTCAAATGGATAATTTGAATAAATATCTCCTAATGTTACATCTCTTCTTGTTTCATTTTCAGGAATTATAAAGTCATATCTAACTCCACCTTGATTTGTGAATGCAACATCACTATCTACTGCTCTCATATAAACTGAACTCATCCAGTTTCCACCAGTTGTAGAATAATTACCGCTTCCTTCTATATAGCCTCTTCTTTCAGTTTTTTTCTACAACATATCCTATCTTCTGGTTTAGAACATCTTTTACCTTATTAACAACTACATCTGTTAGGTTTATCAGTTTTTGGTCTAATTCCATCTCATTTTCTGGCACATTTAGTGTGTTGTTTATATTATCAACGATTGCAATATTTTCCATATTTTCAACAGTTTTAAATGTTATATCTTCATTGCTTTCTTTTTGAAAAATCAAATCTAAATATCCATAAGCTGCGCCATGATTTTTTTCTTCCATATATGGAATTCCATTTGTCGCATTTCCTTTTTTATTTGCATGCGTGTGACCTCCAAGTACAAGGTCAATTACGCTATTTTCGCCTAAGCTTTCTGCTGTTTCTTCTGCATCAGCATGGCATAAAAGAATAGTAGCATCTACTAATTTCTCATCTTCAAGTGTTTTTGCTATATTGTTAGGAATGTTCGGATCTTCTTTTATTGAATAACCTAAACCTATAAATTTTTCGTTCATTATTTCAGTTGCATAATCATCTAAATAACCTATTATTCCAATTTTAACTGATATTTCTTCTCCGTTTGAATTTTGAGCTTTCTTCTCTATTATTACATAATCGTTTGCAAAACTTACCTTTTCATTATTATGGAATAAATTTGATGCAACAACAGGTATGCTATTTATTACCTCATATCCTTCAAGATTACTATCCATCATAGTACAGTCAGCATCTATGGTATTTTGTATACCCCAGTCAAATTCATGGTTTCCTATTGTTACAGCATCATAATCCATTATGGCATACGCAGATGATATTGGTTTTCCAGCTAAAAGATTTGACATTGTATTTCCTTGATACATATCTCCGGCATCAAGTAGTAATGCTCTATCTTTGTTATAATTATCGCCGTATCCTCGTACATCTTTTACTTTGTCGGAAATGTATGATAACAGATAATTATAATTATCTCCGTTTTTTTCAGCTATGTATCCGTGTATGTCGGTAGTTTCAAAAACCGGAAGGGTATAATTATTTTCATCATTGTTGGCATTAACTTCAGTTTGTAGGCTAAAACTTAATATTATGGTTACGAGTATCGTTAATATAACATGCAGTTTAAAATTAATATTTTTATGTTCTTTTGTTACTTTTTTCATTGTTTATCTCCTTCTTTCTTCTTTGGTTTCTTGTTTTCTCTTATATATGCTATTAGAATTATATAATGAAAGAGAGATAATTTCAATACACCTTCTCTCTCTTATTTGTTGCACTAATGGTTAATATTATATCATCCTTGAATCATATACCCTCATATCTTCCTCTGAACAAAACCCAACATACCCAAAAGTACCAACAAACAACTCAGGTTTCATCCCATACACAGTCATTCTCGAATGACCTTCAATTAAAACAAATCTCTCTCCATTACATGTTATTGCAATAATTGGATTAAATTTATTGTTATTTTCTAAATACTTCAAACCTTTAAAATACGGTTCATTTGATACTCCATATATTTCCACACCATTATAAATGTTCTTACTAGCCTCTGTTGGTTTAGATGTGCCATTTGATATCTCATTCCAATACTCCCAATTAAGATAAAAAATTTTATCTATATCTCCTTCTTCAAATTGAACATAAAACCATTTTAATTCTTTTGGAAATCTTTCGAATATATCTTTTGTTGGATATCCTCTAAACTTTTCCATTATTATTTTTCTTTGTTCATTTTCGTATTTATTTTCTAAGTTTCCATTAAGAAGTATATCTTTGGAAATATTTAATTCATTTAAAGTCTTTTTTAGTCTTTCGCCAAATCTTTTTGAATTTATTTCTGATTTCAAATATTCTAATAACATTTCGTCTTCACTTGAATTTCTGATAATTTTCATTTGTTTCACTCCTTTTACATTATAATATCATAAGATATTTTTTATTAAAATACTTTTTAAAAATAAATCAAAAAAGCATTGCAGGAAATCATTTAAGACTCCTTTGCAATGCTTTAACATATGCTTTAAATACTTATATTTCTGTTGGCTTTATTTGCGTAATGCGGAAACCTCTTTATCCTCATCCTTCCCGTATTTCAAATGATTAACAACAGTAACAATTCCACTTATCAATATAAGGAAATAGAAATTTATTCCTCTATTTAATAACACTGCACTGCTCATAATACTTTCCGGATACACACTTCTAAAAATCTCTATAAAAGCTCCTTCAGTAACGCCAACTGCTCCTGGTGATGGAATTCCTGAAACAGTTGCAAATAGGACAGATTGCATTGTGATAATTTCTAATATATTTTTTTCAGAAAATCCCAACGCTCTATATGTCCAGTATGTTATGCTGTAATATGCTGTAAATTGAACCAAAGTTGTTAATATCGTTTTAATTATTAATCCTTTATTTCCTCTAATATAATCAGCATTACTTTGATATTTTGTTAATTCTTTTTCTAATTTTTCTCTTTTACCATCAAGATTTTTCACTCTAAAAAATTTCATAACTTTTATAGCAATATTTATCAATCCTTTTGTCATTCTTTTTGAAAAAATTCCAATCAGCAATAAAATCAATGCACTTAAATTCAGTAAAATTCCTATTATAAAACATGTGATCAAAACTCCATTTAAATAACTATAATTAAACATCAAACTTATCAATGCAAATGATATCGTTATTACCTGCATACTGCTTAGATTTATCAAGAGTGTTATTGTCGAATTAGATACCGAAATTTTATCCTTATGCATATAATATATCTGCATTGGCTGTCCACCACTTGCTGCGGGTGTTATACTGCTAAAAAAGAAGCCGATTAATGCATATTTTAAATTTCTTCCAAAATTCGATTTTTCGTGTAAGCTTCTTAATGTTCTTCCTATATTTATTGCCTCACAAACAACATATATTAAAATACTTGCTATTCCTATTAAAACAAATTCTATTTTTACTGATGATAGAATATTAAAAATCTGAAAAACATCTTGATCTTTTAATAATATATATAATGTTAAACCTATTAATAATACAAAAAATGCTAAGTTTCTAAATAGTTTTTTATTATCCCTCATTTTCTCTCACTTTCTTAATTTTAATTCCCTTTTCACTTTCTTTTAAATTTTCTTTAAATACATTAAATAAACATTTTATTGTTTCATTTAATACCTTTTTGCTTTCTTCATCTAGATTTTTGTATGTTGAAAAAATCTTTTTAGAACTGTCAAACCAGTTTTCTTTTATTTGAGATAATGTGTCAAAATTTGTTGCTGATAAAATCTCAAATAATGCAACCCAAAATTTTTCTCTTTGCTCACTTTCTAATGATTGTAACCATTTTGATAATGTTTTATCTATAAATTCACTTTCTTTAGTAACTGAATCTAAGCTAATAAATTTTGTTCCTAATAATTGCCAACTATATAAACTATGCTGATAAACTCCAGTTTCTGTGCTATGTACTACTGTACATTTTCCATCATTATTTAAAATTCTTCCAACAATAGAAGTTTGTGGTATATATGTATGAATTCTTGATTTTATATTTTGATAATTTTCAGTTTCTATAACATTTTCCAAAAAGCCTGGTCCATCATTATTGTAAACCTCAATTATATTATCTTGAACGTTTTTATCACAAAAAGCAGATGCATATATTGCTAGATTTCCGCCTTTTGAATGACCTCCTACTCTTAATTTTCCTGTAGTTTCTTTTGCAATTATGTTTAAATAATCCTTAGCTGCTTTTTGAGCTGGAACAACTTCCATAAAACTCATATTAAAATCTTCTTTCCAACCTATTAAAGTATTGTCTGTTCCACGATATGAAACATAGATTGTTCCATCAGGCAACAAAATTGTAATAGCAGAAAATTGTTTTTCTTGTTCTAGGTCTCTTTTATTAATGTATTTTTTCAAAAATAATTTTCCAAATCTTTCGCTATTCGCTAAAGCTGGAAATAAGTCAACATCTTCTTTTTGCAACATTTTCACATTTTCTAATTTAAGACTTTTTAATCTTTGATATGTTTCATTTAGTGTAACTATTTCATCAAGTGCTATTATGCTATCAAATGGAAAATATGAAACTCTCGATAAAATTAAATTATCTATTTCATTAAAAGGTGATTGACTAAAAGACAAATCACCTCTCCATTCTATATAATCAAAAATGTTTGCCATTATTATTCCCTCCATAAGCAATTGGGGACGTGTCCCTGCTGTGCATTTTGCACAATTGGGGACACATCATCTTGGATGATATGTCCCAAATTGTGCAAAATGCACAGCAGGGACACGTCCCCAATTGTTCTAATTTAAAGCATTTATGATTTCTTCTTTATCTCTTAGACCAACAAAAGTGTTATTAACTTGACCATTTTTAAATATGATAAGTGTTGGAATACTCATAACATTATATTGAATTGCTATATCTTGAGCATCATCAACATTTAATTTACACACTTTAACTTTATCACCTATTTCATTTGCAATTTCGTCAATTATAGGTGACATCATCTTGCAAGGGCCACACCAATCAGCATAAAAATCCACAAGTACTACTTTATTTGATTCTATAACCTCACTTTTAAAATTTTCATTATCTAATTTTATAACTTCCATTTTTCATCTTCCTTTCTATATCAATTTGGCCTGCTTAACCAATTACTTATCTTAAATATTCAACAACTGCCAATCCTGCTTTTGCACCATCGTATACAGCCTTTGACACTTGTAATAATCCCCCTATGCAATCTCCACAAGCAAAAATTCCTTTTATATTTGTTTGCATATTTTCATTAACAACAATTTTATCATTTTTTGTAATTATACCTAATTTTTTTGCAAATTCTGTTGCACCTGCTGTTCCTTGTGCAATAAAGACTCCGTCTGTTTTTAATAATGTTTCATCATCAAATATTACTTCTTCTACCTTATTTTCTCCTGAAATTTCCTTGATTTTTTTAGTAACAATATCCACATTATCTGCTCTAATTTCCGGTGCTTTTTCTCCATTAGTTAAAATTGTAATTTTACGTGCAATATTAATTAAATCATTTGTTTCTGAAATAGCATAATTTCCGCTTCCAATTACAGCCACTATTTTGTTTTTGTAGAAAAATCCATCACAAATAGCACAATAACTAATGCCTTTTCCCTCTAGCTTTTGTATTCCTTGGATATTCAATGTATTCTTTTTAGCTCCTATTGCTAAAATAATAGTTTTAGCTTCATATGATTTTTCAGTTGTAATAACTCTAAAAATATTTTTATCTATTTCAATTTTTATTACTTCCTCCTGAATTGCTTCAACTCCTACATTTTCAGCTTGTTTAATTCCCTTGTTATATAGTTCCTCACCTGAAATTCCATCTTCAAAACCATAATAGTTATCTATTTTATGTGCTTTTAATAAACCTGAATCATTACTATATATCATAAGAACATTTTTGTTTGCTCTTTTACAATATAAACTTGCTGATACACCTGCAGGACCTCCTCCTAAAATAATAGTATCATACATAAAAATTCCTCCTTAATATTTATGCACTAAATCTTACTCTATTATACATTATTAATAATAAATTGCAAGACAAAATTTCATATATATCAAAGTTCTAAAACTAGACATTTTTATCATATACAAATCATATAATAACCAATTTAGTAACTATTGCAAGAATGAATGAAATTACTCCACAAACAGGAAATGTAATAATCCAAGCTCTACAAATCTCAAAAAATTTTTTTACATTATATTTTCCACCATTCGATTTTGCAACACCTATTATAGACATTGTTTTAGCATGTGTTGTACTTACAGGAAGTCCGCGTTAAACTTGCCACAAGCAATGTTATAGCAGTAGAAATGTCACTTAATAATCCTTCTTGAATATTTAAGTTTGCCATATCTGTTCCAATATTTTCAACAATTCTTTTTCCACCAAAAGAACAACCAATAGCCATAACAACAGCTGTAAACAAAATAAGCTCAATAAAATCGAATGGAATTGCATCTTGTGGAATTGGACTATTTCGTAATAGACAAACAAAAATAATTAAAATACCTATAAACTTCTGTCCATCTTGTGCACCATGCATAAAAGACATTCCGCATGTATTAATAATTTGAGTTTTTTTAATTCTATTCTCACTAACTTTTGAAATATAGTTTTTTAATAATTTTGTAATTAGCAAACTAATTAAATACGTTCCTATAATTGACCAAATTAAACCAATTATAACATTTTTCCATTCATTTAAATTAACTGCTTTAGTACCATATATTGCAATTGTTGCCCCTGTCAAACCTGCTACTAATGCATGTGTTTCACTTGTTGGTATTCCAAAAATTAGAGCTACTAATGCAAATACAATAACTGAAACTATTCCGCATGCAAGTACAATATATCCATCTATTCCGTCGTTTATGTTCACCATTGAACTAATACAACTTGCAACCGAAAAGTTCATAAAGCTCATTACAACAATTCCAAGCAAATTAAAAACCGCACTTAATTTTGCTGCTTTTTTAAACTCCATAGTTTTAGTTCCAACTAATGTTGCAATAGCATTTGGCGCATCTGTCAATGCATTTGTAAAAATCAAAATTGTTATTATTAAAATAATTAAAACATTCATTGTTCTTACCTTCTTTTAATCAAGTTTTTCATTAGCATAATAAATTCATTTAGTAACAAATTTATTATACATCTTTTTTTATTAAAGTCAAAATGTTATTTGCGAATTATTGAAAATTCCCTTAATCATTGTTATAATATGAAATGTATTTTTATGACAATAAAATTAATTAAAACAGAAAGAGGTACTAATCTATGGCTTTTGACGGAATAGTAACAAAATCTATTGTTACTGAATTAAACCAGCAAATTGTTGGTGGCAAAATTAATAAAGTATTTGAACCTAATAAAAACGAGATTATATTAGGTATTTATAATAAAGGAAAAAACTATGCATTAAATTGCTCAATTAGTGTAGATAATTATAGAATAAATCTAACAACAAAATCTAAACCGAATCCACTTAATGCTCCAAACTTTTGCATGCTTTTACGAAAACATCTAATAGGTGGAAAAATTAAAAACATTACTATGCGTGGATTGGAAAGAATAGTTATACTAGAACTAGAATGTTATAATGAGTTAAACGATTTGATAATAAAAAAATTAGTTGTAGAATTAATGGGAAAACATAGTAATATTATACTTTTAAATGATAAAAATATAATAATAGATAGTCTTAGACATCTTGATTCTTCAAGTAATTCAATAAGAGATATATTACCTGCACATCCATATGAATTTCCAGAAATCACTAAAGCAGATTTTTTATCTGTAAAAAGTTTTGATGAATTTTATGATATTACTAAAGATTTAGATTCCTTAGATTCTGGTTTGTCAAATACATTTAATGGAATTAGTAAATTATTTATTCAAAATATTATAAATGAATTAAATTTGGAAAATGTTGCTACTAAAGAAAATTTGAAAGAAGTTTATAATTATATTTGCAAATGTTTAAATTGCAGTGTTTCTTTTAAAAATTTTAATAAAGATTATACTATTACTTTGATAAAGAATGATTCTTCTGAAATTACTCTTACAGAAATTGATAAAAATTCTTTTTCTGAAAAAAATCAAACAAAGAATAATTTACAAAAAAAAGATTCAGAGACTGAACAACAACTTCCTAACCTTAACTTCTTTATAGATGATTTTTACACAGAAAAGGAACGTAATTCTGACTTTATAAACTACAGAAACACTGTATTAAAGCTTGTTCAAGCAACTTTAAAAAAGATAACAAAAAAACTTCAAAATATAAATTCTAAATTAAAAGAATGTGAAGAAAAAGATAAATTTCAATTATATGGTGAATTAATAACAGCCAATATGTATAAATATAAAGATTTCGACGAGGACTTTATTGAAGTTGAGAATTATTATGATAATAATAACCTAATAAAAATACCAGTAAATAAACATATCTCACCTTCTCTTAATGCAAAAAACTATTATAAAAAATATAACAAACTAAAAAATGCATTAGAAATAGTAAATAAACAAAAGGCTGAAACAATTGAAGAACTAGACTATATAGAAACAATTATTTTTTCGCTTGATAATGCAAAAGATTCAATTGATGTTGAAGAAATCTACAGTGAAATCAAAGAAAATGATTTATTTTTTAGCAAAAAAATTAAGCCATCCAAAAACATAAAATCAACGAAAATGAAAAACAAAAACAAAAAAGCAGACAAAGAATATATCCCTATTGAATACAAAATAGAAGATTACACATTTTTGGTCGGAAAAAATAATAAACAAAATGATTATTTATCAACGAAACTCCTAAAATCTCATGATATCTGGTTTCATACCAAAGATATCCATGGAAGTCATGGCATTTTACTTACAAAAAACACCACACCTTCAATTGATATAATAATAAAATGTGCACAAATAGTTGCATATTACAGCAAGGCTAGATTATCATCAAATGTTCCAGTTGACTATACCTTAGGAAAATATGTAAAAAAACCATCTGGAAGCAAGCCTGGTTTTGTGATTTATACTAATAATTCTACTATTAATGTTAATCCGAATTTCTGATTCTGGTGAATAATTTTCGGGACGGCTCTAAAATAGATTTTTCCGGGAATACGTTGCTGGATATTGTCGAAATATGTAGATGGAGTTAATATATTAAAATGGAGCACAAACGCGCAGTTTGGCAAGGTTTGGAAAATTAATAAAAGGAACAAACTAAACAAAAACTTTCTTCTTGTTTATTGTTCCTTTTATTTTTTTCCAAAGCCGAGCCAGCAAGTTTGCGTAATTTAATATATTAACTCCATCTACATATTTCGACAAAATCCAGCAACTTATTCCCGGAAAAATCTATTTTAGAATCGTCCCGAAAATTATTCACCAGGATTTAAGAAATTCTGTATCTCCTCATTTTTCAAAACCTCAGGATTTAAACACCCTTTTACATAATCAACAGTTTTTCCGTTTTGCTTCAAAGCAGCCAAAGCAATATCAACATCAGAGCGTGCATTAAGACTTGCATATTTGACAATAATTCCTTTATTTTTAACAGCCTCTAGCACAACCTCTTTGTCATCCCTTAATTCTTTTGACGCGTAATACAATGCTTGTCCATCATTTTTTACTGCTTTAAGTACAACATCTTTATCAGCCCTTAATCTATTACTTGCATAACACATAACCCAACCAACAGTTTCAACTGATTCCATCAAAACATCCTTATCATCCTTTAATGTATCACTTGCAAACTCTAAAGCCCCTGGATTTTGTTTTACTGCTTCTAGAACTAAGTTTTTGTCATTTTTTATCTCTGGGCTTGCCCATTCTAAATATAAGCCTGATTCTTGTAATGCCTTTGAAAATAGCTCTTTATTATCTGAATCTTTTTTTAACTCTTCTACATCCATAAACTGCGCCTCCATAATAAATTCTAAATCTATTTAGTTTTTTTCTTCTTTCTCTTATATTCTCTTTGCTCAACATTTGGGAAAGCACTAATTAATCTCTTGTTTAACTTAGACTCACTAACAAATTTTTCCTTTACCTGTTTATTAAATACATTTAACTGATTATCTTTAAGACTTGAAATTTTGTCTGTCAAATCTTTTGCAACCTCTTTAATTTTATCATCTATACCCTGAATACGAGCTTTAAATGTTCCTATAAGTGTAACTTGATGATTTTTGATTTTAATAGTATATTTTTTTCTTGTATATTTAATATTATTGGCTAATCTAAATCTACTAATATTCATTTTTCTAATTAATAATTCTTTTTCGCTTGTTAATTTTTCAATTGCCGCTTCTGCTGTTTCTCTAACTTTTTTTGCAATCTCCTCAGTATTATCTTTTTCCTGCTTACTTAGATTCTTGAATCTTGAAATAATATTAAATGAAATCACACAATCAACAATAAATACAATTGCTAAAATGATAACCAGCCAATTTAAAGCATTTTTAGGTATCATATATAACTTTTCTAAAATCCAAGGATTCACAAAACTCAAAATCAATACACTTATAATACCAAATGGAATTAATGTTTCTAAACATATTCTACCATTAATATTAAACTTTTTCTTACTATAATCCCACCATCTTGCTTTAAAAATCTTTTCCATTAAATAACTTGTTAAATATTCAAGACTTCCACAAACAATTGTGGCAAGAAAAAACAATAAAACAATATTATCAGAAAAACGTGTTAATAATAAAGTCCCACTAACAACTCCAACACCATATATTGGACAATATGGTCCAATCAAAAAACCTCTATTTACAAATTTGTGTTTCTCTATAACCCCTAAAGTACATTCCATCATCCAACCTGCAACAGAAAAGATTATAAACATAATAAAATAAATTTCCAAATTATAAATCATTCATTAATTCCCACCTTATATTCAATATTTTCCATAAAAGGAAACATTTCTTTAACTCTTTTATGAGTAATCACAGCATGTCTAGGTTGTGGATTTTTTTCATCTGCATCTAATAATTTTTGAGTATAACAATTATCACTTGTTTTAAACAATAAATATCTATTTCTAACATATGTAAAATAAATTTGATATCCATCATCTAAATTTTTTTCAAATTGTTTAAATGTATATTTTCCATCCATTTCTTAATTCCCTTTCTGCACAATTGGGGACGCGTCCCGACTGTGCATTTTGCACAATCTGGGACATATCCTCCAATATGATATGTCCCCAACTGTGCAAATTGCACAGCAGGGACGCGTCCCCAATTGATCAAATCATACTTTTAAATTCAGCTTCACTTATAACAGTAACCCCCAAGCTTTGTGCTTTAGTCAACTTGCTTCCAGCATCTTCTCCTGCTAAAACATATGTAGTTTTCTTAGACACTGAGCCTGAAGTTTTTCCACCAAATTTTTCTATTATTTCTGAAGCTTGTTCTCTTGTAAATTCCTCTAAAGCTCCTGTTAGTACAAAAGTCATTCCTTCAAACCTTTTATCAGTGCTTTCTTGTTCTAAACTTTCCATATTAACTCCAGATGCTTTTAATTTATTTATTAAATCTATTGTTTGTTCTTGTTTGAAAAACTCATAAATACTATTTGCTGTTTTTTCTCCAACATCATCTTGCATACTTAATTCATCTAATTCAGCATTCATTAAATTGTCTATCGTTTTATATCTTTTAGCTAAATCCCTTGCAAGCCTTGAACCAACAAGACGGATTCCTAAAGCTGTTATCAATTTTGACAAATCATTGTTTTTACTTTCATTAATACTATCAATTAAATTTTGTGCAAATTTCTTTCCGTTTTTCTTTAGTGAAGCAATATCTTCTAATTTTAATGTATAAATATCTGCAATACCTTTTATTAATCCTCTATCAATTAATTGCTCAATTATACTGTAACCTAATCCGTCAATATCCATTCCAACTTTTGATGAGAAATGAACTATGCTTCTTAAAGCTTTTGCACTACATTCAATTCCTGTACATCTTGTAACAGCTTCTCCTTCTTCTCTTACAGCAGGTGCTCCACACACTGGGCATACTTTAGGCATTGAAAATTCTTTCTCATTACCAGTTCTTTTTTCTTTAACAACACCTACGACTTCTGGAATGACATCTCCAGCTTTTTGAATAATAACAGTATCTCCAATTTTCAAATCTTTTTCTATAACAAAGTCTTCATTATGTAATGTTGTTTTAGAAATTGTTGACCCAGCAACTCTAACAGGCTCTAGGATTGCCATTGGTGTTATTGCCCCTGTTCTACCAACCTGGCAAATTATATCTTTTAAAATTGTTTGTTTTTGTTCAGGTGGATATTTATATGCAATTGCCCATCTCGGAGTTTTGGCTGTAACACCTAATTTTTCTCTTAAATCTAATTCATCAACTTTAATTACTGCACCATCTATTCCATATGTTAAACTATCTCTGTTTTCGCCTATTTCTTTTATAGCGTCTATCGCCTCATCTATATTTGTACAATATTTGTGCACTGGCACTACTGTAAAGCCTAATTTTGATAAATAATTTAATTGTTCATTATGAGAATTAAAAGTATTACCATCTAATCTTTGAACATTAAAAATGAAAATACTTAATGGTCTTTTTGCAGTAATTTTAGAATCTAGTTGTCTAAGTGAACCTGCAGCAGCGTTTCTGGCATTTGCAAACAATGGCTCTCCCATAACTTCTCTTTCCTCATTCATTTTTTCAAATTCTTTTGAACCTATAAAAACTTCGCCTCTTACAATAATATTTACTTTCTCATTAAGCTTTTTAGGAATACTTTTTATTGTTTTTAAATTTTCAGTAACATCTTCCCCAATTAAACCATTTCCTCTTGTTGCACCTCTAACAAACTCTCCATCTACATATTCAAGAGCAACAGATAAGCCATCTATTTTTGTTTCAACCACATAATTTACATTTTCATCTATTAATTGTTTTTTCACTCTTTCATTAAATTCCTCTAATTCTTCAAATGAAAAAACATCTTGTAAACTTTGAAGTGGAACCTCATGAGTAACTTGAGAAAATCCCTCTTTAACATGTCCTCCTACTTTTTGTGTATTAGAATCAACTGTAACTAAATCGGGAAATTCCTTTTCAAGACTTTTTAATTCATTATTTAACATATCATATTCAAAATCAGAAATTTCTGGATCATCATCATCATAATACCTTTTATTATGATACTCAATTACTTTGCGTAATTCTTCAATTCTCAACTTTGCCTTTTGTTTATCCATAACATTTTTTCTCCTTATTTATTTTGTAAATTTCAATATAATATTTATAACATTTTTTATATAAAAAAACAAGGTATTTTATTATACCTTGTTTGAATATTTTTTATTTTTCTTTAAATAAATCTTTTCCATGTTTTATATAATCCCAACCAGAAAAAATTGTTGCAAATACAGAAACTGTCATTAGTATTGTTGCACTAATATTTAATACTAGAGAAAAACCTTCTAACCCACCTTTTATAAATGCTCCATATGCATTCATATCAACTATAGCTAAAATTAGTGCACACATTTGAGTAACTGTTTTTAATTTTCCCCAAATTGAAGCTGCAATTACATTTCCATTATTTCCTACAGCTACTAATCTATATCCAGAAACTAAAAATTCTCTAAATAAAACTATAATTGGAATCCATGCAGGTAATCTATTTGCTTCAACTAACATAATCATTGCAGCTAAAACTAAAATCTTATCAGCAATTGGGTCTAAAAATTTTCCAAAAGTAGTAATTTGATTTCTAGAACGAGCTATATATCCATCTAATTTATCAGTAATAGATGCTATTATAAATATTACTTCAACAACTATCCATGTTAATGATACCATTGAGTTTGTATAGATTTTATCTAATCCTAAAAAAGGTATTATAACCATTAATGGAACTAGTAAAATCCTAAAAATTGTTAATTTATTTGGTAAATTCATATTTCCTCCTACCACATTTCATATGTATTATTTTTTATATTACTAATTTTTTCTTTTAGATTTTACAATACTTGTTGTATATTAATTTGATTTTCCTCTTGTTTTTTTTCTATGCTTTCATTTTCTTTACTTTCTTCAAGTTTATTAGTTTCTTCAGTTTCCTCTACTTTATCAGATTCATCAGTTTTACCATCCTGATTTTCGATTCCTTCTTGTATCCCTTTTTGAATTTCTCTAGGTAACTCTTTAACTCTATCCGTTAAACTTTCTTTATCGCTATTTCTTGCTGTAGAATTCTGCTTTTTGCTTTGCTCTTCATTATAAACTTTTTCTAATTGTTTTATTAAATCTTGTAATCTTTCCATATCTTTACCAACCATTTCCCAATCACCATTTGCAGTAGATTGTTCAAGGTTTTTATTAGCTTTAATAATTAATTCAATTAAACCTTCTACATCATCTGTATTTTGAATTTCAATACCAATAGCATTTTGTGAAACAAGATTTGATAAAGCCGATTTAAAACTATCACCAATAGCTACTTTATTACCTGAAGCAACAACAACCTTCTTAAGAGTTGGTAATGCTGTTTCTTCATTTATATACTGTTGATAAATTGCCTCTATATATAATAGTTTGTTATCTATTGGTACAACTAGCATATTTTTTGTAAGCTTAGTTCCTGATACATTTAAACTTGCGATTTCTTTATAAATTTCTGCATTTTGCTCTATTTGAGTATCTAATTGTAATAAGCCTAAAATATTACTATCATCAGGGAAAGTATATAATTTAAGTTTTGGTTCACCATTTTCATAAGTTCCTACTAAATAAGATGTAATATTTTGTTTTCCACTTATTGTATATGGTATTACTAAACCTAATTTATTTTGTGAATCATCAACTGTTTTTAGCATAGTATAATAACTTTCAATAGGTGCAACAGAATTATTAGATGAATTAGATACACTATGCATTGCAATATCCCACACATCATCAGTTCTATATAATACATCAGCTTGTACGCTATGATATCTTTTTAGCATATTTGCTTGTATATTGTATAAATACTTTGGATAAATAAAGTGCTTACTTATATCTTCAGGAATTTCTTCGTCTAAATCTACAAATAAATTCTTATATGCTTTTCTATATGCCATAACAATTGGGTCTGTTCTATCTGTTATATAAAACTTAGTTGTTCCGTCATATGCATCAACTAAAACCTTTACAGAATTACGTATATAATTTATATCTTTATTTTTTATATTACTTTTTTGAGCATACGGATAACTATTTGAAGTTGTATATGCATCTATAACCCATACCATTTTTCCATCATCTGTAATAACCAAATATGGATTTTCATCATATTCTAAATATGGCATTATTTTTTTCGCTCTTTTAATAATATTTCTATTAATTAAAATTTTACTATCTGATGTAACATTTGATGAAAACGCTAATTTTGTATCACCTTGTGAAATTGCTAAAATTGTTCTGTCAAAAAATCCTAATTTTAAACCTGCTTTTCCATTATATTGGTTTGTTATATTTGAACCATCAACAACAGGATAATCAAACTCTTCTTTATTAGAACTATTTGTTACAATTGTTTCATTTGTTTGTAATCCAAAATATATTCTAGGCTCTGTAATATTTAAATCATTATCTGCAAAACCTTTTTGATAGTTTTCTAAATTTCCTGTGACATTTGTTGTAGAAACTGGTGTTGCAATTGCTCCAAATCCGTGTGTATATTGATATGTAGAATTATTATAAGAATTATCTTTACTTATAATTTCACGAGGTGTTAAATATAGAACTGTATCTTCGCCTTTAAGATTGTATTGACCTATTACACTTGAATTATAATTGTAATACCCTTTATTGGTTAATGTTCCATTTAAATTTTGTAAAACCAATTCTTTATTAATAATAGAAATATTGTTTAATAATTTAGCATTCTTTAAAATATCATCATTTTCAATTCCACCAGCATTTTCTACAATTGCCTGGTCTATTCCAATATTATAACTTTGTCTTGTACTTTCAATATTATAATTTATATAATTTTTTTGCTTATCAAACTCATTTGAATTAATAAACATTGCATTATAGCCTATTAATGTAATTACCAATAGACATAAATATACTGGAACAGTTAAAATTGAACTAATAACTTTTTTTGTTTTACCTTTATTATATGCTGAAATTGCCATAAAAACTGATACTATTATTAATATAGATAATAATCTATATCCCCATAATTTAATACTAACATCAGCAAGTCCAGCACCATATAATGAATATGTATTTTTATCACCAACACTTAAAAACTTGCTTGAACATAAATCTTCTGTTTTAAAAAATGTTAAAATTGCAAGTAATATAGATAAAACTTTAGCATTATTTAAAAGTTGTTTTACAATTTTACTCTTTTTTAAAGTTTCACTTCTTACTCCATCAAATTGCGTATTTAGTGCAACTATATAATATGCACCTGCATACACAGTTAATGCTACTATCGTAATAATTCCAAACCATATAATGTATTCTAAAAATGGTTTTTGGAATAAATAATATCCTATATCATGATGAAATATTTGATCTTGAATTTCAAACTTAGTACTATTCACAAACAAAATCAATTTGTTCATTGTTAATCCTGATGTTACCAAACTAACAATTGTTGAAACTATTAATGAAATAGATTTATTAGGCAATTTCGGCATCGCCTTTTTTTCATCATCAAAAAATTCTTTTAAACCTGAAGAAATTCTTTTATTTGTTATATACATTGCTGTAAAAATAAATATAAAAGTTACCACTAATGAAATTGTTTTATATTGAAAATTTGTCCAAAAAACTGATACATATTGTTCACCTATTTCTAATTTTTCCAAATAAGCACTTCTAAACATTATAAATAAGCCTACTGATATTACAACTAAAAATAGTAAAACTACAAACATCCTCTTTTTACTTTTTTTCATTATTACAACCACTAACCTTTCATTTTAAATCAAAGCTTCAACAAATTCACTACTATTAAATTTTTCCATATCGTCAATTTGTTCACCGACACCAACAAATTTAATTGGCATATTATTTTCAGAAACTATTCCAATAACAGCTCCACCTTTGGCTGTTCCATCTAATTTTGTTAAAATTAATCCATTAATATCTACAGTTTCTTTAAAAGCTTTTACTTGTAAAATTGCATTTTGTCCTGTTGTTGCATCTAATACCATTAATACTTCTTGTGAGCAATTTGGTAATTCTCTATCAATTACTTTCTTTATTTTAATTAACTCATCCATAAGATATTTTTTATTATGTAATCTTCCTGCAGTATCACAAATTAAAACATCTGCATTTCTTTCTTTTGTAATTTTTATTGCATCAAATACAACAGATGCAGGGTCAGAACCTTCTTTTCTTCTAACCATTTCACATCCTGCTCTATCAGCCCATATTTCTAGTTGTTCAACAGCTGCTGCTCTAAAAGTATCTGCAGCTGCAATAACAACTTTTTTTCCATCCTTTTTTAATCTATTTGCAATTTTTCCTATTGAAGTTGTTTTCCCTACACCATTAACACCCACAACTAAAATAACAGCTGGTGTTGTTTCTAAATTTAATGATGAATCAACAGAGTCTAATATATTTTTTATAATATCTTTTAAAGCCTTTTTAACCTCTTCAGCATCTTCTATTTTTTCTTTTTTTACTTTATCCCTTAACTCAGAAATTATTTTCTCAGATGTTTCCATTCCAACATCTGACATTATTAATGCTTCTTCTAATTCCTCTAACAATTCTTCATCTACTTTTCTAAAAGTACTAAATACATTATTAATTTTTTCATTTATAGATGTTTTTGTCTTACTAAGACCATTTTTTAATTTATCAAAAAATCCCATTTTAAGTCCTCCATTTTTTGTTATTGTATATTCAAATTATACTATAACTAAGTATTTAATGCAAGTAATTTTAGTTTGCATTTGCATTATTTGTTATTAATTACCTATATTTTTATCTTAATCAAAAAAAAGAGATTGGCAATAGCCAACCTCTTCGTTGTGATTGAAGAAAACTAAGAATAATACCTAAAATTGATTGCGTATTTTTCCTCGTCAAATTTAAGATTAATACCACGTCTTTTTGCTTCTGACACAATGTCATTCTTATGCACCTTAATTTTCTCCCAGCGATTTTCTTCATCTATCCATACCCCTATTAAAGTCCGTGGTCTATTTACCCCCACTCGCTCCTTAAGTATGTCTTTCAAAAGAAACTCACCATCATTCACAACATCTTTTACAAAGTCTTTCATAATTCAGACCTCCTTAAAAAGTATAGGTGTTTGTGAATGATTTTATAATATCATATCTTTGTATATTTTTCAATGTTTTTTTTACTGATTTTTATTTTTTTACTTGCCTAATCAACATATTCATTTAAATTTTTAATTCTAAAATTCAATTAACAGTCCATTCATTTTTATCAAACTCATGAGATGTAACATGAAGTCCCAATTTTTCTGCAAGCCATCCATTAACATTCCACATACATGTTGTAATAGCATTTATTCCTAATTCAGCACATATTGTTAATGCACCCTCTACATCTTTTATTAAGCTCATTGTTGTGATTTTTCTGTGCCCATTATTTCACCAATATCTTTTCCAATAACAGCTGGATTAATATCAAATGCTGATACTATTTCAGCTCCTTTTTCATACACATATCTCATTGTGTATACAGACATTTTGCCTGTTCCAAATTGTGCAACTTTTACTTTTCTTTCCATTTTTAATTCCTCCTCGTTTGTATTTTTTACAATTTTGTTGTATTTATTCTTACCACTTTTACATATTGCTTACTTTAGCAATTTCATTTTTCTTTTACCTTTGAATATCTTCTTGTCTTTGGTTATTCTTAATTTGTTTATTATCTCTATCTCCCTCCTTAACTTGCAAAATATCATCTTTTTCTATTTTACTTCCTAAATTATCTACTTTATATTGTTTCATTTTTTCACCTTTATCTTCATACTCTTTTTGTAAAAAACCATATTTTTCATTTAATTCATCATATTTTCTTTCCTTATCCTTATTAAATGGCAATAATTTTCTAAAAAAACTCATAACCTTACTGTCTCTTACCTTTATCATCATTCTACTTTTTTCGTACTCAGAGTATTCTTGTGTTTTTGTTATATATGATGTACCTACATTAATACCATCATCAACACTTTTCTGTATTTCTTCTCTACTTAATTTATTTAGTGTTTTAAGTGATTCATACAATCTGCTAGCTTTTGTATTAAGTTCTACTTCATTTTCTTTACATTCAATTCCTTTTTTCATTTTATAAAACATTTCGCAACAATTATAATTAGATGCAAAAAAGGATACTGATCTTAATTGTTCGTCTTCACGCACTGGTCCGTCCATCTCCTAGATGTCTTGCGCCAGAATATACTTTAATATTTTGCATGTCTTGTATCTGACCTAATATATTTTTTATAAATGGCATAGAATTGTCATCAACAATTATTCCTAAATACGGCTCACTAGCAACATTCTTATGTCCACCACATGATGCAAATGTTTTTATACTATTTTTTCTACAACTACATAATAATTCAAATAAATATTTATTTCCTTCTGACCATTTTTGATAATTTTTGATTTCGTCTTCTGTTAATTCTAACATATAATTCCTCCTGTAATACGTTATTTGGATTAATTGTATCATAGGCAAAAATAAATTTCTACAATTTCGTGGAAATTTATTTTTATGAAATCGTATGCTATTGCTTTTATTTACATAATATGGTATAATATATGCTATGAAAACTCGCAATACTCCTATGTTTTCAATTCGAACATCCACCCATTTAGTAAAAATAATTTTTAAGGAGAGATTAAGTTATGAAAGAAAGAAAAATTTGTGGCAAACGTTTTGTACCCTACCATCTGACGCCAACATGGTTTGCTGGAATCTGCCGTTCAAATCCAAATTCTGACTCTTTTACTTCAGAGTTAATTTCGGAGAAAACCGAAACGCATGTAGAACATGAGCTTATTGGTTATAACGACGTCGTGGAATACATGATGTGCAACGACGGAGAATATCCACCAGCCGATGTTCCATGTCATGGTGAAACCGAGCCAGTAAATATAACTGAAACCACATTCCGTATGCATGAAAATGTTGCAGATTTGGTGAAAACATTCTGTCTCAAATCCAACAATTTCAAAGCATTTTGCAGTTTTCTTGTTTCAAGTGGAATTGATCTTACAACTGAATTTACCGGTGTTAGAAAGTTCACAAGAATCAGTGAGATTTCTGCAAAACATATTCCGAAAAATATGTTTGTTTTTCCTAGCAGTGTTAAAGTTAATAAACCCAGATTTTGGTTATCCTCAGCTCACGCATATCATGACGAAAACAACTATACTTGCCGTTTAATACTGGTTCAGCCAAACAGAAAAAAGCATGAATTCTTAATTTATACAGTCAAAAGAGGTTCTGAACAAAAATCTGACAATTTCTTTACAACTGCGTTCAGTGGTATAAATCGGGAAAAACGTAAACTTTTTATTGCAGAAACATGTTTAGTTAAAGATGTCTTTGTTACCGGCACAGATTACAAATTTTTTATTTTGGCGATCTAACCATAACTTAAAGCGTACAAGTTCTTTGCTTGTACGCTTTTTTCTCATATTATATTCAGATACAGCTGGTTCATTCACTATCTTTTTTGTTTCTTCGTAAAATGCATTTAAAATCTATAAAGCATAACGAAGCAAGCTGTAAAGCTTGCTTCGTTACTTTTACTAAAAATGGAATAATTATATTTCCATTCTGGGTTTAACAATTATTCAAAAGTGTAAATCCAGCTTCCGGAAGAATTTTTAGGTGATGTCAGCTGGCTAGTGCTATCCCATACAGAATACTCATGCCTTTCATTTGCAACAATATTAGTATAACTACCCCAAGCCGTTGTTCCATTATTAAGCGGTCCATATGCATACTGACTATTAAATGTTACATAAGTCTTTCTTATAATGCAGTTTACAGAACCATTGGTTCTTCCCTGTCTTGCCGCTGCGACAAAATTATTATATTCTTCACCTGATTTATCAGTCAAAGAGAACAAAATCTGTGCAGTTCCTATTATGATGCCTACACCAGGTACTTCCCAACCAGCTTTTTTCAGTACAGCTCCAACAGCTTCTTCCGTTGCCTCCCCCTTTAACAAATCACCAAGCTGCTTTAAGGTAGAAGGATCCATACCTTTCTCGCATATAATGTCTAATACAGTATTAGCATCCATATATTCGACTTTAACAAGATATGTCTTGCCTGTTACTGGTACTTCTGTCAATCCGTTTTTTGTTGTGAAATTATATCCGCTTAAATTATGAACGTTACCAAGTGCTGGAACCCACTGGGTTTGTATTTGAGATGTTGTCATATTCCATGAAGCACTATAAACATCTTCATTACACAGTTTTTTTAATTCGAATTTCTGTGCTGTAGTTCCATTAGGCTCATACTGGATTACCTTAGTTCCATTTGCAGTTTCGTTTCCAGAAACATCCATGTATTTACCAGAATTTCTGTTTTTGAATGATACTGTTCCGTCTCCATTGTTAATGATTGACCACTGTTGACATGCAATATTTGCATAATCCCACTGAGCCACAGGTGCTCCATCATCTGTACGAGAATCTCTTACCTCAATAACCTTACGAGAATTGTAGGCAATGATTTTCCAATAATCCCCTACAGGTGTCAGATAAAATACTTGGTTCTGATGATACGGAAACTTGTCCCAGATTTGTAACCTAGCACCATTTTCTTTGCTTTCATCTGTTACATCTAGGTACTTTCCGCTGCCCACACCTTTAATAATGTAGTAACCCGTGGAAACGGTTGAATCAGCAGCATTAGCATGCATCAACGTTGTTGGTGGTATGCAAAAGCAAAGTGCCATGCATACAACTAAAAATAAGGATACAGTCCGTTTGATTGTGTTCATAAAACACCCTCCTAAAAAATGATAGACTATTGGTGGATATTCGGATGAAATAACTGGATTATATTACCCCCTTTGAATTAATTTGTTAATATTAATATTAAAATTAACATAATTTTTGTATATCATATTTTTAATAAACAGTCAAGTAATTATGTAATTTTTTATTTACAAAACATTCAAACTATGCTATTATATACATATATTCAAAAGGAGGACTTTATATGACAAACAAAAAAAAGTTATTAATTTGTTTAATTATTATTTTTATACTTACTATAGTTTTTTTCTTATTTTTCAATAAATCTAATCAATCTGTATTAGAAACCTATACATTAAATAGACAAGGTCTAATGAGAAATGATAAAATTATTTTAGACGAGAGGTTCGATGAAAAAGGTAATTTAATATATTACAAATACAAATCACCAAACAACAATGAAATTTCAGAATTTAATTTTAAATACAAATATGATGATAACAATAGAATTACAGAGGTGATTTTAGACGATAAAGATTATATACAAATAGAATATAATGAAAATAACAAAATATCTAAAATGTATGAAAATATCTCAAATCCTTTGTCTAATAGCAAAGATGTTTTGAATCTTACTTTTAACTACTTAGAAAATGGTGAACTAATAGTTGATAATACTGTTACAAAATATAAAGATAGTGAAAATGAATCCAAAGAACACTATACCTTAAATTATAAAACTATCAATTATAAAAATAAGGATTGCATTTTAATAACTGAAAAAGATAGCACTGAAAACTCTATTATAGAGATTGCATATGAAAAAAATTCAAAAGAAATAAATTTTAGTAATTTTTATGATTTATTAAATATTATTCCTCTTGGTTATTATGCAGAAAACAATAGTTTTAAAAATACTCAAAGTAATGCTAACTCTTTGCTATTGACAACTCCAATGATTTCTAATGGAAATTTAATATATATGAAGAACAAAGTAAAATTAGATCAATATTCAGATTATACAGAAATTGGAATGGATTATAATTACGATAATACTGGTCGACTTTTAAAGTATAACACTTATGGTTATGAAACTAACCAAACTATATATTGCATGTATGAATCAATTAACTCAAAAGAGTATTATGAGTATAGAATTGTAAAAATACACTCTGATGTATCAACGGAATATAGATACATTCAAAATAAAATATATTTAAATGAAAGCGGTAATATTTATAAAAAGGAAACATTAATTTCTGATAACATAGATGAAAAAGAGTACACTTCTAAGCTAAAGAAATTTGAAAAATATTTCGAAAAAGAAAAAATATATAATTAGACTAAAATTGTGCAACAATCGTTGCACAATTTTAAATTATTTATTTGTGTTTTTCCATTTTCCTATTTGTACTAATGTACTAATATTTTCTTCTCATCATCTGCGTTTTTCTTTTGGTACAATTGTTATTTGTGCCATTTCTTCACCTGACATATATCCAACTACATACTCTTTTCCAACTAATTCATATCTGTTTTTTCCTATTTCTTTTCAACCTTCATATGTCATACCTAATTTAATTTCAACATTTCTTACTTTTTTGGCACTTCTTCATTTGGATGTTCTTTTAACAAGTGAATCTAATTAATTAGTATTTTTCAAATACATAATAGTACTTTTTATCTATTAAACTATATTCCACTCAAGAGATGCTTTTTGTTTACTTACCATTTCCTTAAATATACTATTTTTTTCCAATAGTTCATTTGGTGTTCCCATTTCAGTAACTTTACCATCTTTTAATACAACAATTTTATCAGCATTTGTTACAGTTCTCATTCTATGGGCTATAATTAAAACTGTTTTATTTTTTATCAATTTTGATATTGCTTCTTGTATTTGAGTTTCATTTTCTGCATCTAATGAAGCTGTTGCTTCATCTAGTAATATAACTGGAGAATCTTTTAGTAAAGCTCTTGCTATACTTATTCTTTGTCTTTCTCCTCCTGATAATTTTGAACCATTTTCCCCAATCATCGTATTATAACCATTTGGAAGCCTCTTTATAAAATCATCACAATTAGCTTCTTTTGCAGCTTTTAATACTTCCTCATCTGTGGCATCTTTCTTACCTACTCTTATGTTTTCCATAATTGTGTTATCAAATAAAGTTACATCCTGAAATACTATTGAATAATTCTTAAGTAGAGCTTCTGGATCAACCTCTGATATATCTTGACCACCAAGAGTAATTGTTCCATTATCTACATCCCAAAATCTTGCAGCCAACTTTGAAACAGTTGTCTTTCCAGAGCCTGAATTTCCTATTAGTGCTGTTACTTCTCCCTGTTTTGCTACAAACGAAACATTTTCTAATACTTTTTCATTTGCATTATAACCAAATCCTACATTTTTAAATTCAATATCATATCCTTTATTTGAAAGTTTTTTATCTCCTTTTTGAATCTTAAAATTATTAAATTCATTCATTCTTTCTATTGTTAGTTTTTGAGAAATTATAACAGCTAAATTTATAAGTGTACCACCCATTGGCTCATAGATTCTTGATACAACTAATAAAAACATAAAAAATGTCATAATATCAATCTCGCCTTTTATAAGCAAACTACTTCCAACTAATGCTACTGTGGCAATTCCAAATTTTAATAAAATAGTACTGCTCATTACAAACATAGCTGTTCCTAGTTCAGCTAACATAGATTTCTTTTCAACATCTTTTATCTTTGTTTTAAGCCCTTCCATATATTGTTCTTCACTATTCATAGATTTTAGCTCTTTTAATGTTTCTATACATTCTTGCACTCCATCACTGCATTTTAAATATGCTTTCTTTTTCTTTCTATCGAAAAAGTTTTGTACTTTATTTGATAATCCAACAATCAATAACGTTACTGGTAAAACCCATAATGAAGCTATTGCTAATTTCCAATTAAAGAAAAATAGGCTTATTGCTATTATACATGTTGATATAATTGAACCTACAAATTGTGGCATTATATGTGAAAAATTATGCTCCAAAGTTGTACTATCATTTAGTATTACTGAAGTTAAATCAGATGCATCTTTTTTACTAAAAAATGATAAAGGCAATTTTCTCAATGTTTCTGCTAAACTAATTCTTCTTACTCCACTCTCTTTATATGTTGTAAAAAATGTTAAATTATATTTAAAATAATTAGTAACTACAATTAAAATTAAGCATCCTATTGTTTTTATAACATAACCTATAACATCAATTTTGTTTCCATTAATTAAATCTTCTACTAAATAATATAATAATCCAACTGGTATCATTAAGCTTAAATCAACTAATATACAAGCTATACATGCCTTTATAAAATCTATTGCACCTTGTTTAGATAACGCATATCTTTTCATTAATTTATTTAACATTTTCTGCACCTACCTTCCAAGAAATTGATGTTTGGTAATCATTCCACATTTTACTATACAATCCACTTTCCTTTAGTAATTGTTCATGATTTCCTTCTTGTTTTATCTTTCCATTTTCTATTACTATAATTTTATCTGCATTTATTATACTTGAAAGTCTATGTGCTATCATGATTACAGTTTTATTTTTAGATAAATTTTCAAATGCCTTTTGAACTTTTCCCTCATTTTCTGGGTCTGCAAACGCAGTTGCTTCATCTAAAATTACAATTGGACTATTCTTTAATATTACTCTTGCAATATTTATTCTTTGCATCTCTCCACCTGATAAATATACACCTTTACTTCCATATACAGTATTTATTCCATTTGGCAATCTTTCTAATATATCATCACATTGTGCTAAAGATAGAGCTTCTCTTATTTCTTTCTCACTTGCCTTCGGATTTGCCATTTTAACATTATCTAAAATGCTTAATTTCAATAGTTTACTATCTTGAAATACAAAAGATACTAAATCAGATAATTTTTCTTTCTTTATATCTCTAACATTAACATCACCTATTTTTATACTTCCTGAATCTATATCATAAAAACGAGTAATTAAATTAGCTATTGTAGATTTTCCTCCACCAGAAGGTCCAACTAAAGCTGTAAGAGATTTTGAAGGAATAGTAAAACTGATATTATCTATTGCTTTATTTTCATTATTTTCATATGAAAATGATACATTTTCAAACTTAATTGAATTATCTTTTACATCATAGCTATCTTTACCCTTTTTTAAAGGTTCTATTTTAAGTATTTCGTTTACCCTATTTAAAGCATCTTTTACTACTAAAGAATTTTCACTTATAGACATTATTTTCGTCATTGTAGTTGCAATAATTGGAGTATATATTATATAAAATAACAAATTTAAAATAAATTCATTTGTTATATTTCCATTTGCATTAAAGACTAAAGTTATTCCAATTAAAAATGCGAAAACACTGTTTATAAAAAGTTGGAATACAAGCATTGTTTTTCTAGCCTTTTTAGTATAAGAAATACAAAGATTACTATAATCATCTATTGATTTTTTGAACTTCTTAAAACTAAATACAGTTTGCCCAAATGTTTTTACAACAGACATTCCTCTAACATATTCAATAGCTTGATTGTTCATATCTTCTAATGAATCTTGATACTTTTTCATATCATCAGCCATAGCTTTTCCAGTCATTTTTGACATAGCTAAAAATCCTAAAATAGTTGGCATAAGAGAAAGTAATCCTAATCTCCAGTCAAATACAAATAATATTATTATCATACATATTGGTGTTACAATTGCGCCAATTAAATCTGGAAGATTATGAGCTAAAAATGTTTCTGTTGCATTACTTGATTCAATTACTATTTTTCTTAATTTTCCACTTCCTATATCATTTACTTTACCAATAGGCATTTTTAAAATATGTTCCATACATTTTATTTTCATATTGCTAGCTACTCTAAACGCCGATTTATGAGAACATAACAAACCTATAAAATATATTATTAAAGATAAAAAAGCAAATAATACTGCCATCCAACCATTGTGAACCATATTAGTTGCATTTTCCTGCATAAGTCATTAATTCTTTTATTGCTTTAAACATAAAATTCCTCCTCCGCAAGTGTCCCCATTGGATCCCATAATTCCAATTTTTGAGGTTCTTTTTCTAAATTCATCTTTTCTTCTTCAGTTAAATATTTTTTATTTATAACAGCTTGATAAACAAATTTGCTAAACCACGAATCAGTTGCAACATAATAACCTTTATTTGCCACAGTATCTCCCCAACTATTTTCTATTTTCCATTTTGTTGGTCTTTCATCCTCTAAATTTACGCCTGTAATTACCATCGCATGATTCATTGCACTTTCTCGTGTTTCAAGCATAGCACCTTTTGACATTTTTGTATCAACTTGAAATAATAAATCTCTATCAAAAGATAAATCATCCCAAATTCCACTTTCTCTGTCAGAACCTTTAACACAATCACTTCCAAACCAAACAGGTTCATTATTCTTTAATTGTTCTATTACTAACTCTTTTAATCTATCCATTTCCATATTTAAATATTTTACTGCATTTCCTTCTATAACATTTCCTAAATATTTTACAGTATATGTTTGATTAAACGGTTTATCTTTTGTTGGACTATTAATAATACTTACATATTCATTTAGATTGATTCCAATATATCTTTCTAAAAATTCCTTTGGTGTAATATTTTTTATGCAATTATATTCGTCTGATTTATTAACATATTCAAAACTAAATGTTTTAGGTGGTATTCCAAAACTACTACACAACATTTTATATATATTTTCCATATATTTTGATTTTTTGTTGTTTATTTCGTCTTCATTCTTAATATCCTTTATTTCAAATGCAAATTTACGAACATATCTGTTTAACATACAATTTATACTTTGTGTATTTGAACTTTGATATGTTTCAGGAAAAGCATCTTTTGGCACAATTCCATATTTGTTTATAATATTAACAAATAAATCCCATTGTCCTCCATCTTCTATTCCTCTTTCCAAAATTGTATCTAAGGTTCTTTCTTCTGATGTTTTATTTGTAAGCTCTATTACACTTTCCATTAAATAATTACATTTTTCAAATTTATCATAAAACGCCACATAGTTTTGAGACAACTCAAATTCCTTTAAATTATATTTTTTTGCAATTATTTCTCTAAGCACATTACAACCTGCAAAAATCCAGCATCTTCCACTTGCCTTTTGGTTTGTTGCTGGAAGTGTTTTTAAATCAATAGAAAATCTATTTCTTGTAAATTCAGTTTGTTCAGTAACTTTTGTTATACTTCCAATTTTGTTTTGAGAAAGCGCATGTCTTGCTATAGTGTATATATCATTTCCTATATATTCTTTTTCTACTTCATTTATAAAGTTCTTTGTTATTTCTTTCACAATTTTCATTCCCTTCAACCTGTTTTAGTTTATTTTATAAGCTCTTTTATTTTTTCTACATCCTCTTCTGTTCCTTCATCTTCAAATTTATATAAAAATGGAACATTATACTGGTTACTTATTACATCTCCTGCTGCGCAGAAAGCTTCTCCATATCCAGTATTTCCACTAGCAATTACTCCCTTTAAATTTTCAGAGTTATTGCTTAAAAACTCCTCTACTTCAAATGGAACTTCTCCATATCCATCAGTATAAGTAAATAATATATATTCTTCTGCTACTTTATCTACTCCTTCCCCTATTTTAATTGCATCAGCAATCCCTAATCTTTCTATCATTGATTGAACATTTCCTGTTCTAGATGTATAAACTATTTTCATACAAAATACCTCCTTATTTTTTTATAAAAGTATTATATAAATTTTATATATTAAAAGTCAATACAATATGAATAATATTTCATATTTTTAATAATAAAAAATTCGCATTTGCATTATCAAACACGAACCATATTTTACTAATTTATATTCCTCCACATAATTTTTAATCAATTTTTATATTTTCAATTTATAACAATCCATATTCTTCATCACTCACAGGCTCACACCACTCGTTTGATGTTTCTTCTCCAGGAACCTCAACTGCAATATGGCTAAACCACGAATCTTTTTTTGCACCATGCCAATGCTTTACATTTGCGGGTATTGTTATAACCATTCCAGGTTTTAAACTTACAGCTTCTTTTCCTTCTTCTTGATACCATCCTTCTCCTGCAGTGCAAATTAGAATTTGCCCTCCACCTTTATTTGCATGGTGAATATGCCAATTATTTCTGCAACCTGGTTCAAATGTTACATTTGCTAAAAATACTGGACATTTTCCATATTCTGTCAAAGGATTTAAATATGAGTTTCCTATAAAATATTTTGCAAAACCATCATTTGGATTACCCAATCCAAATATGTTTTCTTTGTCAAATTCTTGTTTACTTATTATTTGTTTTTCTTTCATTTAAATCTCTCCTCTTCGTATTTTATTATTAGAATAGTCTTTCACAATCTCTTGCATATCAAACATTAAGTTATCAATTTCTTCATTTAAATTCCACACTGCATCTTCACTTAAAACACCTATCTAATGCTTCTTGATTTTTCCATTTATCAATCAACATTACTGTTTCTTTATCATCCATTGGAAAGAGAAATTCACTATATACATTTTTTTATTTCATTAACAATATTTTCAACTGAAATTCCGCAATCCGCCAAAAGCTTTTCAGCTTCAAAATCTGTATGAAATTCTTTAGAAATACCATAATTTTTTACCTTCATATCTGAATCTCCATAAAATGATGCAATATTTTGTCCATATCCTCCCATTAATTCTCCATCTTCTATTGTTATTACTAACTTATGATTTTCCTTTAATTCATTTAATAAATTTTCATCTAATCCTGTTAAAAACAATGGATTTATAACTGTTATATCAAGTCCTAGTTCCTCTTTTACTTTTTTAGCTATTTTCATTGCCATTGGTACTAAAATTCCAACTGCAAATAAAGCTACTTTTGTACCTTTTTGCATTACTTTATTTTTGTTATAAATAGAATAATCTGTATTGTCTTCAACACCTCTTGAAGTCATATTTCCTGGCACTCTTATTGCTACTGGGTGTTCTTTTTGAGTTGTTGAAAATTCAAACATTTTTGTATATTCCTCTGTACATGATGGTGCTAAATAAATCAAGTTTGGAACATGAGCAAATTGTTGGATATCACATAAAGCAATATGTGTATTTGAATTCATTCCATAAACTCCAGGGCTTAAAACCAAAATTGTTGCTGGATTATCATTTAAACATAAATCATGAGATAATTGATCATATGTTCTTTGTAAAAATGGTGCAAAAGTTCCAAAAACTGCTGTTCCTCCATTTCTAGCAATACCTGATATCATAGCCATTGCGTTTTCTTCAGCAATACCAACATCAACAAATTGACCTCTTTTTACATATTCTTCTCTAACTCCTTTAACCATTCCAAGTCCCATTGGAGTTCCTGCATTTACTACAACTGCTTTTGGATTAGTATCCATTAGATTTTTAATAGAATCTGCAACTGTTGTATCTCCGCTAGCAGATTTGAATTTTGGACTACCATCTTCAACATTAAATGGTCCTCCTGCATGCCAACTTTCACGATTCTGTTCTGCATAAGATAGACCTTTTCCTTTTATTGTGTGTATATGAAGTACAACAGGGTGGTCTATGTATTTTACACTTTGAAATAATTCTATTAATTTTCCTATATCATGACCATCTTCTAAATATCTATAATCTAATCCAAATGATTTGAATATATTATTTGATGATTCTCCATTTGTATCTCTTAAAGCTTTTAATGATTTATATATTCCACCATGATTTTCTGCAATACTTTGGTCATTATCGTTTGCTATTATAATTAGATTTTTGTCGTATTCTCCGGCATAATCTAGTCCTTCTAAAGCTTCTCCTCCAGAAAGTGAACCATCACCTATAATTGCAATTATATTTTCGTCTTTTTTATTTACATCCCTACCTTTTGCTAATCCCAAAGCTAAAGAAATTGATGTTGAGGTATGACCAATTGTAAATATATCATGCTCACTTTCATTTGGATTCGTATATCCTGTTACATCATGAAAATGTTCTTCTTCTATAAAAGCTTGTTTTCTTCCTGTTAAAATTTTGTGTGGATAACATTGATGTGATACATCAAATACTAACTTGTCTTTTGGAGAATTAAACACATAATGAAGTGCAACAGTCATTTCAACCATTCCCAAATTTGGCCCACTGTGTCCTCCTGCTTTACTTATTTTATTTATTAAAGCAGACCTAGTTTCATCTGCTAAACCTTTTAACTCCTCTATATTTAACTTTTTTATATCTTCTGGTCCATTAATGTTTTCTAAATACATAATATTAATCTTTTCCTTTCTTTTATTTTTTATATCCAATTTTCAATTTTTGATTTGGCTGATTTTACTTGACTTCCTTTTATTGCAATACTATCTTCTAACACATTTGCTCCTATGCAAACTCTTTTTACATCATTTGGTACATTTGCTAAACCTGAACCTTCATGTGTTGTTATAATTCTAATTGTTTTACCTGTAAAATCAACATCTTTTAATGCTGTTTCCATTTCTGGTGCATACGTTCCCCAGTAAATTGGTGACATTACATATATAACCTCATATGAAGATATATCCCCTAATTTTTCTTTTATAGGTGCATTTCCTATTCTATGTTTTGCTTCCTCTATACATGTTCTATAATCTTTAGAATATGGTATAAGTGGCTCTACTTTAAACATATCCGCATTTGTAAATTCCTGTACATATTCTGCCACAATTTCAGTGTTTCCTTTATCAATATAACCTACTGCATAATTTTCATCTGCTCTTGAAAAGTATATAATTAAACTTTTCCTATTTTTATAACTTTCTTTTTTCTCTACAAATAAACCCATTTCTATCTCCTTCCTACAACTAATTTATTATAATTTTATAATAAACATTTAAATTATACAACTAAATTTTTATACTATTTGCGGTTTATTCTACACTTATTGCAAAAATACGTAATAAAAAATGAGTAAGCATTTTATTCTTACTCATTCATTATATTTTCGTTAAGGTTTCAAAACAACCTTAATACAATTATCTTCCTTAGCATCAAAAATTTCATATGCATATCTTCCTTGTTCCAAAGATAATTTGTGAGTTATAATATCAGTTGCATCAAACTCACCTTTTTTTATCTTTTCCAAAATAGGTTCAACATATCTTGTTGCAGGACATTGACCCATTTTCAAAGTAACATTTCTTGTAAAGAAATTTCCTAGAGGAAAATTATTATATTTTGTTCCATAAACTCCAACTAATGCAACATGACCACATTTTCTTACTGCTTGTGATGCGATTTCTATTGCAGATTTTGAGCCGCCTTGTAATTTTAGTGCTGTTTCAACCTTTTCCATTAATGACATTTTTCCATCAACCCCAACACAATCAATAACGCAATCCGCTCCTCCTGAAGTTATTTCTTTTATATATGCACCTGTTTCATCATATTGTTCAAAATTAACAATTTCAGCTCCATATCCTTTTGCATGTTGTAACCTATAACTTTTACAATAATATCATCAGCTTCTTCTATTTTAGGATCTGGAACTTCTCTACATTGAACTTTTTGTATTCCATCATATACAATTGCTTTCATCTAATACCTCCAAATTTAACTTGTGATAGTATTAGTTTTTGTAAATGTTTGCAATTTATTCATAGAACTGTGCGAAATATAACTTACTTTAAAATTCTTTTTTTAGGTATATTTTTTTAGAAACAAAATATGAAATTCCGATCATTAGAACATTACTTCCTATAAATAATGGAATAGCATATGTTTTAATGAATTTCATTATATTTGCAATAACTTCCATATCTATTGTTACTACTTTTGTAAATAATAAATATAATCCCATAATTCCAATACCAAGTATAAACATTACTATTCTTCCCTTTTCAGCACCATATTTAAACATGAAAGGAAGTAAAATTGACAATAAACATATAATTGCTACTAATGACCCCATAAGATAAGATATAGAGTTTTCAAAATTATAGGTATTTTTTACGGAACCGATTACATAACTACATATAGCACTAATTATTGCAGTTATTATTATAAATGCAATAAATGTTACATATTTTGATT
The DNA here is from genome assembly GCA_945917765.1 of uncultured Lachnospiraceae bacterium. GTDB lineage: Bacteria > Bacillota > Clostridia > TANB77 > CAG-508 > CAG-492. Next base: position 39,934 of record CAMEHU010000003.1, read on the forward strand.
TAACAGCATTTTCTCTTCCTTTAGGTAATGCACTTCCAAAAACATGAAAATTGCTTAAATCATCATAATTAAATGTTGATAAACCTATCATCAAGGCCATAAACGGAAGTAAAAAAGACATATCCATTTCAAACATCACTGAATAAAAAACATAAATGACAATTGCAATCACTATAGTTTTAATATTATTTTTTATTGTAAAAAAATCTTTTTTTATAAACCCTATCATTTTATTTTCCTCCTTTAATTATCAAAAGCATTAAGCTTTCTAATGTAATACTATCCACAACAAAATCTTTATATTTCTTTTTACAAGTTTCCTTATTCTCAACTAAAATCTCATAATTATATTTATTCTTTTTAAATCTTACAATATCTGATTTATCTATAGTTTCAAACTTATCTATATCACATTTTAATATTCCATAATTATCAATTATTTCATCCTTCTGATTTTCAATAACAATTCTACCGTTGTCAATAAACACAATATAATCTGAAATATGCTCTAAATCACTTGTGATATGTGTAGACATAATAATTGTGTGTTCTTCATCCTCAATGAAATCTAAAAATAAGTCTAAAACCTCATTTCTTACAACAGGATCAAGTCCGCTTGTTGCTTCATCTAATATAAGTAGTTTAGGATGATGAGATAAAGCTGTTGCAATTTCAACCTTTTTTCTCATACCTTTTGATAGTGTTTTTAAAAGTTGATTATCTTTTATCTTAAAATCTTTCAAATACTTATAAAAAAGCTTGCTATCCCAATTTTTATAAATATCCTTCATAATAGAATCTATATCTTTAGCATTTAGCATTTCTGAAAAAAATGTATTATCTAGTACAATTCCAATATCTTCTTTTATCTCTAATTCTTTTTCCTCTAAGTCTTTATTAAAGATTTTTATTTTTCCAGAATCCTTTTTTATAATATTTAATATTGATTTAATAAGTGTAGTTTTACCTGCACCATTTTCTCCGATTAAACCAATAACATAACCTGATGGAATTTTTAATTCATCGATTTTTAAGTTAAAATCTGCGTAGTTTTTTTCTAAATTATTAATCTCTATAGCATTCATTATTTATCACTCCCATAAAATAAATTAAATATATCAATTACTTCTTCTTTTGAAATATCATATTTGCTTGATATTTCAACAATTTTTGATATATACTCTTCAACATCCTTTTGAGCTTTCTCTTTCGCAAGTTCAGTATTTTTGGGTGCCACAAAAGTACCTTTTCCTTGCCTAGAAACGATATACCCCTCTTGTTCTAGTTCATCATAAGCCTTTTTTATTGTCATAACACTTATCTTTATATCTTGCGCTAAATTTCTAATAGATGGTATCGCTTCATCTTCCTTCAGCTCATCATTCATTATTTGTTCAATAATTGAATTTTTAATCTGTTCATAGATAGGAACTGAGCTACTATTACTTATAATCATTTTCATAGTTTTCCCCTCCTTATGTATAACAGTATATAACACTGTATAACATTTGTCAATACATATATAAAATTAAGTATTATTTTTTAGCATGCTTGTATACTCTTGCTTTTATTTACATAATATGATATAATATGCCGTATGAAACTCACAATACTCCTATGTCTTCATTCGAATGTCCACCCATTTACCAAAAATAATTTTTAAGGAGATTAAATTATGAAAGAAAGAAAAACACAGCGGTTTGTACCATATGACCTTACACCTGAGTGGTTTGACAAAGTTTGCTTGTTAAATCCGAATTCCCCATCTTTTACTTCAGAGTTGATTTCTGAAAAGGAAGAAAAAAGTTCCCACTTGTTTAGTTTACATAAATTTGACTTTTATTTGAAAATATGTTACAATACCAATTATACAAATTTTAATACAAGAAATTGTAATTTCTTTGTATCAAAATTGTGAAAAATTTATTGAAACAATAAAAAGGAGAATGTATTATGAAAAGTTGCAAACGGTGTTTATATGATGAAACAATAGAAGATTGTATCATTGAAGAAAATGGTATATGTAACTACTGCATCAGACATGATATGTTAGAAAAAGAGTATCCTAATAACGATGACGGTAAAAGGATACTTGACAAAATTATTGCTGAGATTAAGGAACATGGAAGTACTAACAACTATGATTGCGTAATTGGCATAAGTGGTGGTTGTGATTCATCGTATTTGTTAGATTTCTGTGTCAAAAGTGGATTGCGGCCTTTAGCTGTACATTTTAATAACGGATGGGATACAGATATAGCTAAGCATAATATGATGTGTATGTGTGCCAAACTGAATATTGATTTTATTGATTATTCTGTTGACCCTAATGAGATGAACGATATATTTAGAGCATTTTTGCTGTCAGGTGTGATTGATATTGATGCCCCAACTGATATTGGATTAATAACTGCATTGTACAAGGTTGCACATGACAATGGAATTAAATATATTGTGGAAGGTCATTCTTTTCGGACAGAAGGCATACAGCCATTAAGCTGGGCATATGTTGATGGAAAGTATATCTCAGATGTTCACAAAAAATATGGAAGCGTTCCAATGAAAACATATCCAAATTTATGGATGAAAGACTTCATTAGATGGGTATGTATTGATAAAATAAAACGAGTACGGCCACTTTATTATTTAGATTATAACAAAAAACAAGTAAAACGCTATCTTAAAGAGAAATATGATTGGAAAGATTATTCTTCTCATCATTGTGAAAATGATTTTACACGTTTTAATTATGACTTTTTTCTTCGTCAGAAAGTTCAAGTTGATGAAAGAGTTAATGAATATTCAGCTTTAATTCGTTCTGGCCAAATGGACAGAAATGAAGCATTAAACTTAATTAAAGTAGAGGTAAAATGTCCCGCTGAATTAATTAAAAAAATTAAAACTAGGCTAAATATCTCTGATAATCAATTTGAAGAAATTATGAGCAGTCCAATACGTACATACCACGATTTCAAAACATACAAAAGATTTTTCATACTAACTAAACCGTTATGGTTTATTCTTTACAAAGCTGGCATAGTCCCAAAAAGTTTTTATTTAAAATATTGTTTTAAAAATTTTGCACAATAAAGTTCAATAACAACTAAAAAAATTCCAGAGATTCTTTCTCTGGAATTTTTTTAAAATATTTATTAATACAAGAGTCATCTTGTACATAATCTATAGTATTTCAAGATTTTTATAGTGCATATATTCTTCGAATTTCACATGCCATAAATTACTAGTTGTTTTTTCATTACCATTACTAAATTTATTTATATATTCTATAAAACCACAGCAATAATCAAATCCATCTCGCAATGTGTATAAGATTAAATTAGACCATTCTTTACATTCCTTATGATAATTACTATCTGTATAATATTTTTTTACATCTTCAAAATTATAATATAATTCATTTTGTGAATAATGTACCTCATTCTCTTTAATTGATAGTATACCGTATGTAGAATGTGGTTTATTATCAACTACGCAGCTAACAGCTCCAGAGTTTATAAAATGCTTATTTTTATATACTGTATGGAATGGTATATGTGTATGTGCGGATAAGTATATATCACAAGAAAATTTATCAATTAATTCTTCAAAAACATCATAACTATTGCTATTTACTAATTCTCTAACATTAAAAGGTGTCCCATGCGAAAAACATATTTTTTGATTTTCAATATTAATAATTTTAAAAATTGGTAGTGTTTTTAAAAAATTTTTATTTTCTTCTGTGGTATTATTATACGCATATAACATGGATTTCATTTGATTAATACCATTCCATGATTTATTATCATAATTTGCAATTGATAAATCTCTGTTGCCTGCTATAATATTTTCAGTTTTATTTTTTATTAGATTCAATACTCTATCATTGTCAAATCCGTCTGTTATATAGTCTCCACAAAATATAAAATCATCAACATTATATTTTTTTATATCTTCCAAAACCAATTTCAATAATAAATAATTACTATGTATGTCATTTATAATTGCTATCTTTTTCATATTGATTACTCCCCTTTTATTACTGGTGCCACCATGCAGAATCGAACTGCAGACCTACTGGTTACGAATCAGTTGCTCTACCAACTGAGCTATAGTGGCATAAAAAAATATAATTCTATCACACAAATAGAATTATATTTTTTTATCACCAAAATGTCAATAGAAAATTAAACCTTTTCTACTTGTTTTTCATTAACCAACTTGCAAATCAACTCAGCAACACTCTCAACACCTAATTTATCACTATTAATACAAATATCATAATTAGAAAAATCCTTCCACTCTCTTTCAGTATAATACTTGTAATGATTTGCACGTAATTTATCAATATGTTTTATCTCTTTTTCAGCCTTTGCTTTAGATAAACCATAAAACTCAGTTGCCCTTTTAATCTTATTATCCATATCACTATAAATGAAAATCTTCAAAACATCCTTCTTTTCATTTAAAATGAAATCAGCACATCTTCCTACAATTACACAAGATTCTTTTTCAGCAATATCTTTTATTAATTCAGATTCTTTCAAAAATAATTCATCACTATTATCTAAACCAAAGTAATATCCATTATTTAATCCAGCTAAAACATCTCTTTTTTGTTCTTTATTTTCAATATATTCTTCTGATAATCCTGTTTCAGCAGATACTTTTTGAATAAACTCTTTATCATATAATTTAATACCTAATTTTTCAGCAACTAATTTTCCAATATATCTTCCACCAGAACCATATTCTCTTGAAATTGTAATAATATAATTAGATTTTAAATCACTAACATCAGTATTTGCTTTTTCATTTACAGTTTTACTTACATTTTTATTACCTAGATGTTTTACTTCTATAACTAATAATATAACAGACAAAATAAATGCAACCGCATCAGCAAAAGGTCCTGAATATAATACACCTTTTATTCCAAATAAATTTCCTAAAATAATCATTGCAGGAATTAATATTGCAATTTGTCTTGATATTGATAAAACAGCACTTTTAGCACTTTTTCCAATAGCTTGGAAAAAGATTCCTGATGGAATTTGGATTCCATTACAAATACATAACATTAAATAAATTCTAAATCCTAAACAAGCAAATTCTATGTAATTTTCATCTCCATTTCCAAACATTAAAATCAATTTATCAGGTATTGTTTGGAATAAAATAAATGCGATAGTGCTTATAATTACACTGATTCCAAGCACTTTTTTTAATGTTTCTTTTACTCTCTCATTTTTACCTGCACCATAATTATATCCAAGAATTGGTTGAGAACCTGCAGCAATTCCAATAATAATACTATTTAAAATTTGACTAATTTTCATTACAATTCCCAAAACAGTAATTGGAATATTTGGACCGAATTTTGACGCAGCGCCACATTTAGCAAGCATGTTGTTTTCTGTTGCAATAACGAAAACTATACTCATTTCAGTTATAAAACTACTAATTCCTAACACACTTACTTTTCTTATTGTTGATAATGAAACTTTAAACTTGTCTTTGTTTAATGAGATAGACTTAAACTTTTTAATATACATTATATTTATTATAAATGTAAATAATTGACTTACTACTGTTGCTATTGCAGCACCTTCAACTCCCATTTTAAATACAAAAACAAATATTGGGTCTAATATTGTATTTAAAATTGCTCCAATTACCATTGAAAACATTGCATATTGTGGTGAACCATCTGCTCTTATTATTGAATTTAATGTTGTTCCAACCATCATAAATGGCAATCCTATTGATATTATCATTCCATATCCTAGTGCATATGGTCTTAATTCGTCTGTGCATCCAAATAAATTTAATAATTGTGGTAAACACACTACTGATACTATACATAAAAGAATCGCACAAAAGCTTGATATTATGATTCCATTTGCAACACCTTTTTCAGCATCTTGCTTCTTTTTTTCACCAAGCTTCAAACTTAAATATGCTGATGTACCATCACCAAACATTAAAGCAAAAGCTAAACCTACCATTGTTAATGGAAAAACAACGTTTGTTGCTCCATTTCCTAGATATCCAACTCCCCAACCAATAAAAATTTGGTCTACAATATTGTATAATGAATTAACTAATAATGATATTATACAAGGAATTGAGAACTTTTTAATTAATTTACTAATTTTTTCTGTTCCTAAAATATTTTCTTCGTTTTCCATTTTTCTCCTTTTCCTCTCCTTTTCTTTTTAAATAGATTTAACCTTATCATTCTAAAGTGCAAAAAACACGAACAACACTATTTTATTAGTGTTGTTCGTTAATCATTATTTAAAATAATGTTCGTTTCCAAATGATTTCAGGTTCAATTTACCTATTATTTTATTATATGTTTATTACAATTTTTTTTATAAACAACATATTGTATAATAACACGATTTTCCATTTTTGTCAAATTTGATTAAAAATGTTTACCTTTTTTCTTTGGTTTTGTTGGTTTATCATCATCATTCAAATCGAATCTTTTAGTTTCATCACTTACACCAACTCCATCGCCTTCATCATCAAATACATTATATTCTTCTGTATTTAAAATTTGTGATTTAATATCAGCATTTTCAACCATTTCGTCATATTTTGGTGTTTCTTCTTCAGTTGCATTTGCTTGATCAATTGCATTTTTTAATGAATAATCATAATCATCTGATAATTCATCAGCTTCTTTAATATCTTGAATATCATCTGTATTAGATGTTTTCTTTAATAAAATTATAATCACAATAATTGCAATTAATAAAATTCCTATAATTCCACCTAAAATGAAATATATTTTTTTATCAGTATTTTTCTTAATTTCAGCAATTGGATTAAATACTGATTTTTTTATAGTTACTTGATATACAGCACTTTGTGTACCATCACTATTTTCTAACATTATAGTAATAACTCTTTCACCATTTTTGTTAGCTTCTGCTTCAGCAATTGTAACATTAATATCCTCATCTTCTGCTTCTGCAATTATATCACTAACTTTTATTGCTGATGGATTGCTAACTGTAATGTTATAACTTGTTACATCAGGATTAAAGCTTGGCTCTAATGTTGCATTATTTATTTGTAATTTCTTTAATTTTAATCCATTTTCTTCTATTTCCTCATCTCCAGCTTCATTTGTTTTTGTAACTGTGATTGAGTAAATTCTTGTTGTTCCATCTTCTGCTGTTACTGTAATTCTTACAATGTTATTACCTACTTTAAAGTTTTCATTTCCTTGAATATCAAATTTAGCTTTATCATCTTGTACTATAGGTGTAATTTCAAGTTCTTCAACATCTTTTGTAACTTCTAAAGAATATTTTGTTGTTTCTGGATCAAAGTCTGGTGTTAATTTATAATTTTCAACAACTATATCTTTTAAAGCTTTGTTTGTTGACTTTTCTTGATTTTCTTCTTTTTTCTCTTCTTCTTTCTTCTTTTCTTCTTTATCTTTATCTTCTTTATTATCCTCAGGTTCAGCTGGTTTATTTGTTGTTAATAAACTACTACTTATATATGCTGTTTGTCCATTATATGTTACTCTACTCCATCCATTTGAACCAATACCTGTTCTTGTAACACTTTGACCTTGTTTTAAAGAACCTATAGCTTTACTTGATGTTGAATAGCTTGCACGAACATTTATACCTTCTTTTGCTGCATATACTGTTTGGTTTGTTGATGTAAATGTTGGTTCTGCTGGTTGTTGTTGAGCTGGTTGTTGGTTTTGTTGTTGATTTTGTGCAGGTTGTTGTTGTTGTTGCTGTTGATTTGATTGTTGTTGGTTATTTTGCTTTGCAACAACATTAACTGTTATTGTTTGATTAATTGGTACTTGTGTTCTATCAGCATCGACAATGTTTCCAGATAAAGTTATAGTTTTAGAACCTGCACTAGAAGTATCCAATGTATAAGTTTTACTATCAGATTGGTTACTTAAATCTGTACTTACAATATCAATCCTTCCTGAAACACCAGGTCCTGATACTATTAAATTACTTAAACATCCATATGCATCTACCTTTATGGTTACATTATCTCCAACATTTACATTCTGGCTACTCGCAGATAGGGATGCATTTGCAGCATCAGTTTTAGTACCACTTATTAAAACCCCTAATATAATTGTAAAACAAACAAAAATTATTTTCTTATATATTTTTTTCATATGACATTAATGTTATATACTAACATTTTCTCCTTTCGTATTTTATTTTTTTAGATATGCCAATACATCATATACATCTAACAAATTGACTGTTCCATCTCCATTTGCATCTAAAGATGAATTATAATCATTATTATTTTTTAGGTATGCTAATATATCATATGCATCTAATAAATTCAATTGACCATCACTATTTATATCTCTTACTCCAGAATTTGATACACCATTATTGTTACCATTTCCTCCATCTTCATACCTCAAATAGTTATTAGCCATATATCCTTCTAAACCTTCTAAAGTAACAATCTTATCCCAAGTATATCCATTTGCAGTTCCTGCTGCTTTTTGTTGAACTGTTACTTTTGTATCTTTTACTAATGCTGTAACAATTGAATGTCCTGTTCCAACACCACTTCTTACATAAACTTTACCATCAGGATTACAATTTACATATGCCATTTGATAATTTGGAGCTTGTGATGTTTCAGTTAAATAATCACTTACTAAATAACCTTGCGCTCCATTGCTTAATTTAATTCTTGACCAATTATATCCATCAAGCCCATTATATTTTCCTGATTCCATTATTGTAACAGATTGTCCTGAAGTTAGTGTTCTAATAACTGTTGTATTTGTTGTTCCAGGTCCATTTCTTAAGTTTACATTAACATTTGCAATTGCAGAAACATTTACATTTGATACATCTTCAATCTGAGTTACATAGTCTCTTGCGATATATCCTTTATCACCATTTGGTAAAACCACTTTATCCCAGTAATGTCCATCAATTTCAGCTCCTGCTGTTTCAATTCTTAAAAGAATATCACCTGAATTTACTTTTGTTAATTCAGCATTTGAAGTTCCTCTACCTGTTCTTATTGTAACACTATCACCTGTTACTTTAACATTTTGAGTTACAACTGAAATATTATCTCCAGCATAGTAACCATCTCTTGGCATATTGTAATATACAGGAATTACAAAGTTAATACTACTATCTAGTAATCCCATACTTTCGTATGAACTTCTTACAGTATTTCCTTCTGTTAATGCTGCTGAAACATTTTGCATATATTGGTGATAATATAAACTTCCATCTGAATTATCTACATCAAATTTTTGTAAATATAATGTAGATTGTCCTCTTGATATGTAACTAGAAGCTATAAAGCCAGCTCCACCTTTAATAGATTTTTCTGGGTCATCCCAACCTTGTGTTTGAGCATGATTTAAAGCATTTCCTATTATATCTCCACCTGTTGCTTTAATATTAAAGAAATTGTAATATCCAACATGTCCTGAAATTGTTCCTTTTCCTGTTGAGCTTGCTGTGCTATTTGAACCTTGCTCTTGTTTAATTCTTGCAGCTAAGTGATATGGACTTACTCCTGCCTCTTTTGCAGCTTCCATAATTACTTGAGCATATGATTTATAAATAACACCTGTTGAGCCATCTGTTTTAGTATAATAGATTGAATCTCCACACGCCCAAGGAACAGTACTTAATATTTTATTTACTCCATCAATGTTTTGAATATCCCCATTATATCCTAAATCTTCAAATTGAAAAATATTACTATCATTTAACCAGTTTCTTGGATCCATATAATATGCAACTGCTGTTTCAGAAGCACATTTCCATCTTCCTGAATCATATGTTCTGTCACCACAAGTTGAACAAACCCAACTTCCTGTGTTTGTATAATAAATCAAATTTCTTCCATGAACTGCTACTGTTTCATTTTTTATTACATCATTCCAATCTAATCCTGTTTCCAAAATAGTAAAATTCCAGTTAGGATGTTTAGCTTTTAAATTTTGTAATAATGTATCATATCCATAATAACTACTTAAACTCCCTGCAGAATATGGATATTTTCTTTGTGCTGCAAACGTTTTCATTGGCAATAGCATTTCCAAACACAAATACATTATTATATTTAAAGCTAATATTTTTTCTATTAATTTTCTTCTGTAATTTCTTGGTAAAAAGCTACTTTTTGACACTTTTTCCCGCCTCCTCTTTTGCAACATATTTTTACAAATTTAGTATATCATTGTTGGCAAAAAAGGTCAATGTTATTAGAATAAGTTACGAAAATGTAATATTTGTGTAATATTTACGAAATATTTTGAATTGGGTTTGAATTGGGGACGTTTTGAATTGGGAACGGAGAAGATTTTTTGAATTGGGGACGGAGAAGATTTTAAATTTTTGAAATTAGGGACAGAGATAAAAATTCTCTGTCCTTTAACTTACAGAAATTATAATTATCTCTGTCCCTAATTTCAAAAATTTAAAATCTTCTCCGTCCCCAATTCAAAAAATCTTCTCCGTTCCCAATTCAAAACGTCCCCAATTCAAAACGTCTCCAACTTAAAATCTCACAGCTGCCTGTGCTGCAGCTAATCTTGCAATTGGCACTCTAAATGGTGAACACGAAACATAATTTAGCCCAACTCTATGGCAAAACTCAACAGATTTAGGGTCTCCACCATGCTCCCCACAAATTCCAAGTTCAATATCAGGTCTTGTTGATTTTCCTAATTTCACAGCAGTTTCTACTAATTTTCCAACACCATTTTCATCAATCCTTTGAAATGGATCAAAATCAAAAATCTTTTTATCATAATATGATTTCAAGAATTTTCCTGCATCATCACGGCTAAAACCATAAGTTAGTTGCGTTAGATCATTTGTTCCAAAAGAGAAGAATTCTGCTTCTTTTGCTATTTCATCAGCAATAATACATGCTCTTGGAATCTCAATCATAGTACCAACCATATATTCCAATTCAACTTCATATGCTTTTATCACCTTTTCAGCAGTTTCAGTAATTAAATCCTTAACATATTTTATTTCTTTGATATCACCTATTAATGGAATCATTATTTCTGGATGAACTTCAATTCCATCTTTTTTTACGTTAATTGCCGCTTCTATAATTGCCCTTGTTTGCATAACAGCAATCTCAGGATAAGTTACATCTAATCTACACCCTCTATGTCCCATCATTGGATTAAATTCATGTAAATCAACAACAATTTCCTTTAATTCCTCAAAAGACATATTCATATTTTTAGCTAATTCACCAATCTCCCAATCTTCATGTGGTAAAAATTCATGTAATGGTGGGTCTAACAATCTTATTGTAACAGGATATCCCTTCATAGTTCTAAACAATTCTTCAAAATCACCTCTTTGCATTGGTAAAATCTTTTCTAATGCACTTGCTCGTTGTTCAGGAGTTTTTGAAACAATCATTTGACGAATTGCAGAAATTCTATCTGCTTCAAAAAACATATGCTCTGTTCTACATAAACCTATACCCTGAGCTCCAAAATCAAATGCTTGTTTTGCATCTCTTGCATTATCTGCATTTGCACGAACTTCCAATTTTCTAAAAGAATCTGCCCAGCCCATAAATTTTGCAAAATCACCTGAAACAGTACTGTCAACAGTTTCAATTTTTTCACCATATACAATTCCAGTTCCACCATCAAGTGAAATGTAATCTCCCTCATGGAAAACTTCACCATTTGATGTAACAAAACTATTGTCCTGCTCATTAATAGTTAATTCCCCACATCCAGCTATACAACAAGTTCCCATACCACGAGCAACAACTGCAGCATGTGATGTCATACCACCTCTTACTGTTAAAATTCCATTACAAACAACCATTCCTTCAATATCTTCAGGAGATGTTTCTAATCTTACTAAAATTAATTCTTTTTCACCAGCTTCAGCTAATTCTTGAGCCTTGCTTGCTGAAAAAACAACTTTTCCAGTCCCTGCACCTGGTGATGCTGGTAAGCCTTTTGCTATTACTTTAGCCTTTTTCAATTTATTAGCATCGAAATTTGGATGTAATAATTGTTCTAATTGCTTAGGATCAATTTTTAATATTGCTTCTTCTTTTGTAATTAACCCTTCGTTTTCCATATCAACTGCAATTTTCATTGCAGCATTTGCAGTTCTTTTTCCATTTCTAGTTTGCAAAATATATAATTTTCCATGTTCAATTGTAAATTCCATATCTTGCATATCTTTATAATGTTCTTCTAATTTTTTTGCATAACCTATAAATTCATTATATGCTTTCTCATTTATATTTTTTAATGTTTCAAATTCTGACGGAGTTCTAACACCTGCAACAACATCTTCGCCCTGTGCATTCATTAAAAACTCACCGAAAACTTTATTTTCACCAGTTGCAGGATTACGTGAAAATGCAACTCCAGTTCCACAATCATCTCCCATATTTCCAAAAACCATTTGTTGTACATTTACAGCAGTTCCCCAACTTGAAGGAATATCATTTAAACGTCTATATGTTATTGCTCTTGGATTATTCCATGACCTAAACACTGCTTTAACCGAATCTATTAATTGTTCTCTTGAATTTTGAGGGAAATCCTCACCAATTTGCTCTCTATAGATTCCTTTAAAAACTTTTACTAAATCTTCCAAATCATTTGCATCCATATCAGTATCAAGTTTTAAACCTCTTTGGTATTTTTTTGTATCAATAGCATCTTCAAACAATTTCTTAGGAATTTCTTTAACTACATCACTATACATTTGAATAAACCTTCTGTAACTATCAAATGCAAACCTTCTATTTTTTACAGCCAAAGTTTGAACAACCTCATCATTTATCCCTAAATTTAAAATTGTATCCATCATTCCAGGCATAGAAGCTCTTGCTCCTGAACGAACTGATATTAATAATGGATTTTCTCTATCACCAAGTTTTTTGCCAACTAAATTCTCAAGTTTTTCTAACCCATCATAAATCTGTGCTATTATATCTTCAGATATATTTTCATGATTATCATAGTAATTGTTACATGCCTCTGTTGTAATTGTAAAACCACCAGGAACAGGCAATCCGAAGATTTGTCATTTCTGCAAGATTTGCCCCTTTTCCTCCTAATAATTCACGCATATTACTATTTCCTTCATTAAATAAATATACGAATTTTTTTTCCATACTTTATTTTCCTCCTTTGTAATATTTTCACATTTTTCAAAATAATTATAACATAAATAAAAAAAATACAAACAATTTTATAGAAAAATTTATAATATAATAAAAACTCAAACTGTTACAACTATCTATTTAACAGTTTGAGTTTATTTCACATTGTATTATTTCTACAATTCTAAATCATCATCATCTTTTATTCTATTAGCTTTTCCTTTTTTTACCTCTTTAAGTTTTTCTTTAGGAGTTATTCTTTTTAAAAAATTTTCTTTTTCAGCCTTTTTTTGATTAGATTTTTTTAAAGTAATCTTTCTAATTCCTTGGTCAATTATTCTACTTAATTCATCAATATTTTCAATAGATTCTCTAACAGATTTTATTGGCAATTTTGTTTCTATCATTATCTCAAATTCATTTTTTTGCATTCTATATAATCCAAATACTTTCTTTAATTCCTTATCTTTTTCAATTAAACTATTCAGAATAGTATTTCTATTTCTTTCGCCTGTAGCATATATTTTATCAAGTTTTTTTATCAATTCATCTGTTATTTCAATCACGTATCTCACTCCATTACAAAACTAAATAATCCTTAAAATTCGATTTTCTTTTCAATCCAATTAGCCAATTCATCAATGGAAATTCTAACTTGTTCCATTGTGTCTCTATCTCTAACAGTTACTTGATTATCTTCTAAAGTATCGAAATCAATAGTTACACAATATGGTGTACCAATTTCATCTTCTCTTCTATATCTTTTTCCAATACTTCCAGCTTCATCATAATCACACATAAATTTCTTTGATAGCATTTCATACACTTCATTTGCTTTTTCACTTAATTTTTTAGATAAAGGTAAAACTGCAACTTTATAAGGAGCCAATGCTGGATGTAAATGTAAAACTGTACGAACGTCTCCTTCAGCAATCTCTTCTTCATCATATGCATTACATAAAAATGCAAGCGCAACTCTATCACATCCAAGTGATGGTTCAATTACATAAGGAACATATTTTTCATTTGTTTCAGGGTCTAAATAAGATAAGTCTTGTTTAGAATGTTCCATATGTCTGCTTAAATCATAATCAGTTCTAGAAGCAATTCCCCATAATTCACCCCAACCAAATGGGAATGTAAATTCAATATCTGTTGTTGCATTACTATAATGAGATAATTCTTCTTTACTGTGGTCTCTTAATCTGATATTTTCTTCTTTAATTCCTAAACTTAATAACCAATTCCTACAAAATTCTTTCCAGTATTTGTGCCATTCTAATTCTGTTCCTGGTTTGCAGAAAAACTCTAATTCCATTTGTTCAAATTCACGAATTCTGAAAATAAAGTTTCCTGGAGTAATTTCATTTCTAAAAGATTTACCAATTTGAGCTATACCCATTGGTAATTTTCTTCTTGTTGTTCTTTGAACATTCTTGAAGTTTACAAATATACCTTGAGCTGTTTCTGGTCTTAAATAAATCTCAGATTTTGCGTCTTCTGTAACTCCTTGGAATGTTTTAAACATTAAATTGAATTTACGAATATCTGTGAAGTTTTCCTTTCCACAATTTGGACAAGCGATATGATGTTCTTTCATATAATCAATCATTTTTTCATCTGGCCAACCATCAACTACTTCTTCACAATTATTTTCATGCATCCATTCTTCAATTAATTTGTCTGCTCTATGTCTAGTTTTACATTCTCTACAGTCAATTAATGGATCACTAAAACCTCCTACATGTCCTGAAGCTACCCATGTTTGTGGATTCATTAAAATTGCTGCATCTAACCCAACATTGTATTTACTTTCTTGAACAAATTTCTTTCTCCATGCATTTTTAATATTTTGCTTTAATTCAACTCCTAAAGGTCCATAATCCCATGAATTTGCTAATCCTCCATAAATTTCTGACCCTGGATATACATATCCTCTACCTTTACATAAAGCAACTAATTTTTCCATGTTATCTAACATTTTAAATTCCTCCTTTTAAATTGGGGACGGAGAAAATTTTAAATTTTTAAAACTAGGGACAGACTTTAATAATTTTAATTTCAAAACAGTCCAAACTTATAAGTCTGTCCCCAGTTTTAAAAATTTAAAATTTTCTCCGTCCCCAATTTAAAAATCAAAAAACTTCCGTCCCAACTAGCTTAAATAATAGCTAGGGACGAAAGTTCTAATTCCGCGGTTCCACCCTAATTGATAGTTTTTTAACTATCCTCTTTATTACACTTTTTAGCTCCAAAGCTCCAAAATATATAAATATTACTAATTTTCACCAACCATTAGCTCTCTATAAATATAAAAATATATTTCCTCTTTTTCAACGCTATTTTTTATTTACACTATTTTATCACATTTTTTAGAAAAGTCAAGAGCTAAATGAATCAAAACCTAATTAAACTAAACCTAATAAGCCTCAAAACTCTCAACCATTTTTTCAACAACTGGCAAGTGATTCTTAACAAACTCCTTACCACAACTAACCTCTAGCAAGAAATAAGCATCACCATTTTCAATATAATAATTTCTCTTTACACCATTTTCTTTCTCCAATTCCTCAACATAGCATAACTTCCCATTGATTTCTTTTGTTTTAACACTATACTGACTATTTTCTGCCTTTTTAGCTGAAGCCTCTTCTAACAAATCCTTTGCCTTTGTCTTAAAACCATCTTTAAAATAAGTAACCTCAACCCAAATAGTATCAGACACCAAAGATTTAAAACTATCTTTATCCTTAACATATGGATCTTTATAAAAACCATCAACCTCATAACTAAATGTATATCTAGGTCCACGATAATCTCTCAAAGTAATTTCTTTTTTCTCTCCATCTACAATTATATTTTCCTTTTTGTCTAATTCCTTATAATCTTCTTTATCTTTATCTTTATCTTTATCTTCATCTTGATTAACAGAAAAAATACTATCTTGTTCTGTTTTGTCATTTTTCTTATCACTATTTTCATTATTAGAGCTTGATTTTATAGCAAATACTATAGCCCCAACAATAATAGCAATAATCAATATTAGAACAAAAATCGCTCCTACCAAATTAATCTTTATAACCTTTCTTTCCATTTTATCTTGTGTTCCTTTCTTAAAATTTATTAAATCTATTTTTTGTTTTCATACCCAGGCTTTTCTAAAAGTCTAAACATATTTGTTTTATATTTTTCAACACCTGGTTGATTAAATGGATTTACCCCTAATAATAACCCTGACATTGCACATGCTTTTTCAAAGAAATAAATTAAGTGTCCAATAGTTTCAGCACTTAAATCCTCCATCACAATAATAATATTAGGCACTCCTCCATCTTTATGGGCCTCAATTGTACCCTCCATTGCTTTTTGATTGACGTAGTGCAAAGTTTTATCTGCTAAATAATTTAATCCGTCTAAATTATCTTCTTCATAATTAATTTTAATATCAGATTTTTCATTTTTTATTTTAAGAACTGTTTCAAATAAACATCTTCTACCCTCTTGAATATATTGACCTAATGAATGTAAATCTGTTGTAAATTCAGCACCTGCTGGAAAAATCCCTTTTAATTCTTTTCCTTCACTCTCACCATATAATTGTTTCCACCATTCTATAAAATAATGCAATTTAGGATTATATCCAACTAACAATTCAATATTTTTTTCTTTTTTATATAACACATTTCTACTAACAGCATATTTATAACAATCATTATATTTTAAATTTGGATCATTATATTTTTCTTGTGCAAAACGAGCTCCAGCCATTAATTTATCTATATCAATCCCGGCAACGGCAATAGGAAGTAAACCAACAGGAGTTAAAACAGAATATCTTCCTCCAATATTATTTGGAATTACAAATTTTTCATAACCTTCTTCATCTGCTAATTGCTTTAAAGCGCCTTTTTCTTTGTCTGTTGTAACAAAAATCCTTTTTTGAGCTTCTTTTAATCCGTACTTATCTTCTAATAAATTTCTAAAAATTCTAAAAGCAATCGCTGGTTCTGTTGTTGTACCAGATTTTGAAATAACATTTATAGAAAAATCCTTATCTTGTACATATTCAATAACATCATTTATATAACTAGTACTTAAATTATTTCCAACATACAAAATCTGTGGAAACTTTCTTTGTTCTCTATCTTGCATATTATAAAACGAACTTGTTAAAGCTTCAATAACAGCTCTAGCTCCTAAATATGATCCGCCAATTCCAATTACTAAAAGAACATCTGAATTTTCCTGAATCATTTTAGCACATTTTTTTATTTTATCAAATTCTCTTTTATTAGATTTACTTGGCAAATGTAACCATCCTAAAAATTCATCTTGATCATTAGCTTTTTTATTCATCATCATATGTAATTTTTGAACTTCTTCTGAGTAAACTATAATCTCTTTTCCTGTCAAATTACTTTTTCTAAAATTAACTTTAATATTTGACATCACACTCACTCCTTCATTTGTATCTGCCATAATTCTACATTAACTGACAAATAATTTCAAGCCCTAAATTTCAATTTACCAAAGATGTGCAATTACTCTACTTCACTATAAATTTTCGCCAAATATTTCATACTATTCAAACACTCCTCTAAGGTATTTCCAGTAGCCCCAACCTCAATAATACAAGCAGCCTTAGCAAGATGATGATTATACCTAGAATTTCTAACAATTATAGGTTTAAACAACCCTGGATACAACTCATTTCCCTTCTTAACAATCTTCATAGCAAACTTTAAATTATCTCTCCAATTCTTGTGATATAAACCTCCTCCATCTGTTCCAATAACAAACATCACTCTAGCACAACAATCATCACCAATTTTTACCTTTGGTGCATATGTATTATCACCAATTGCATCTCTATGTAAATCAATAACAACATCTGTATTTGTATACTGATTTAACAGATTCTGAACAGTTACAAGTGAACGATTATAAGACCCATTATATGAAGGATAATCATGATAAGATTTATCATGCACAATATTAAATCCATATTTTTTTAGATATTTTTCTAATTCATCACCAACTCTTGAAACACTATAATTCAAATCTGTTGTTCTATAATTTCCAGATGAATTATATTGGCATTGTTCTGTTGGAGTATAACTTTCACATGTATGTGTATGAAAAATTATAATATCGTTTTTATTAATATCAACGTTTAAATCTTTTATTTCAGATTGTAAATCATAATCACATTCATCTCTTAACTTAACGCCAAAAATTTCACAAGTAGCTTTGTCTGGAATACTAGAAGGAAGGATTTCAACATTTACACCTGTTTGCACATCTTGTAATTCTCCATTTTCTGCCATATTAGTATCATTAGCATTGTTATTTGCATCATTTTCTTGATTATTTTGATTTTGAGAATCTGCATTATCTACACTTTCTTGTAAATCAATATCACTGCTTTCATTTTCTTTATTATTCTCTATATTTTGAAAACCATTCAAACCATTGTAATTCACATTTCCATATATCAATCCATTTGGATTAGTAACATCAACTAACTTAAATAAGCTAAACTCACTACTAATCGTATCTGAAATATAATTTTTATCACCTAATTTCAAATTAGAATTATCATTTTTCATCATCAAAATTTCATTTTTTATCATTCCTAAAAATTTTCTAGAGTCAAAAGAAAAATAACTATTTACATTTTTTTTAGTGTAAAAAAAATTAGCAAAAATAGCTATAATACCAAATATTAAACTAATTTTTGCTAAGTATTTAATTATGTCTTTTCCTGTAATGACCTTTATTCTCACTTTTGAAATTTCTCCTTTGCATATGTAATATCATACAATTATTATATGCATTAGAGATTTTTTTAGAACTTATAAAGCTCTCTATTTGAAACATATCATTTTGATTAAGGCTTATTCTTAATCAATCTTTGGTTTTAATTCCAAATAAATCGGTCTTTCTTCCCTTATCATTGTAGATTTTCCATGTCCTGGATATACAATTGTTTTAGCGGGTAAAACCATCAATTTTTTCGTTATTGAATCCATAATATCTTCTAGTCCACCTGTAGGAAGGTCTGTTCTTCCCCAGGTGCCACAAAATAATGTATCCCCACTTATCAAAAAGCCTTCTTTTTCACAATATAAGCAAGTTCCACCTTTTGTATGTCCAGGTGTATGAATTACTTTAAATTCAATATTTCCAAGATGTAATAAATCTCCATCATTTAATCTAGAGTCTGGTTCAAAACTTGCATCTATTCCAAGATAATTTGTTAAACTGATATCTGGATTTGTAAGTCCTTCTGCATCAAATCTATGAATTAAAATCTTTCCACCTTTTCTTTTTTGAAGCTCACTAACAGCACCTATATGGTCACCATGGCAATGTGTTAAATAAATATATTTTAGATTAGCATTTAAAATATCCAACATTTCAATAATTTTTTCGACTTCAGCACCAGGATCAACCACCATAGTTTCTTTACTATCTTCATCTTGAATTATATATACATTTGTATACATTCCATATGGTGTTAATACTCTAATTCTCTTTAGTATCATATTTACATCTTCTTCCCTTCACATTATTTCTTTCTATTAACTTCATATACATTATCAATTTTTCTTAAAGCTTTTAAAATATTGTTTAAATCATCTAAATTTTCAACTTCTACAGTAACTTCTGTAACAACTATTTTTTCTTTATTAACTTTTGAATTAACCGCTACTAATCTTGTTTTTACAGATGCAATTTGTTTGATAATATCAGCTAATAATCCATTTCTTTCATTTGCCAATATTTCAATATCAACATTATAACTACTATTTTGCTCATTATACCAATATACATCAATCATTCTATCTTCTTGTGAAATCAAATCTTTTACATTAACACAATCTTTTCTATGAACAGAAACACCTCTTCCTCTTGTAATAAAGCCTACTATCTCATCTCCAGGAACCGGATTACAACATTTTGATAATCTAACTAAACAATTATCTATTCCTTTTACAACAATACCAACACTTGATGGTTTTGTTTTTCTTGTTCTTTCATTAATTAATTCTTCTAAAGTCTGTTCAATATATTCATCTTGATTATCTTTTTTATACACTTCTAATATTTTTGCAATAACTTTTGATGCAGTAATTGCACCAAAACCAACAGCAGAATACATATCTTCTACATTATTAAATTTATATCTGTCCAATGCTACTTGAACATATTCATTTTTAAAGATTTTGCTATATGAAATTCCTATTCTTTTAATCTCTTTTTCTATTAAATCTTTACCTTTTTCAATATTTTCTGCTCTTTGTGTTTTCTTAAACCAACTTTGAATTTTGTTTTTTGCACTAGTACTTTTAACAAACTTTAACCAATCTCTACTTGGTCCTTTTGATTGGTCAGATGTTATTATTTCAACGATATCACCATTTTTTAGTGCAGTTATAATTGGCATCATTTTACTATTTATTTTACAGCCTGTCATATGGTGACCAATTTCAGCGTGAATGCAATATGCAAAATCTATTGGTGTTGCTCCTCTAGGCAAAACTTTAATTTGTCCTTTTGGGGTAAATACATATACCTCATCAACAAAAAGCTCTGTTTTTAATGTATTTAAAAATTCTTGTGGGTCTTGCATATCTTTTTGCCACTCAAGCGCTTCACGAAGCCAAGCTAATTTATCATCTTGGACAGTTACAGATGTTTTCTTAAACTTATTTGCTTCTTTATATGCCCAGTGTGCAGCAATACCAAACTCAGCAATTCTATGCATTTCATATGTACGAATTTGAACTTCAAATGGAGTTCCTTTTGGTCCTATTAATGTTGTGTGTAATGATTGATACATATTAGGTTTTGGAACAGATATATAATCTTTAAATCTTCCTGGCATTGGGTTATATAATTCATGAACCACACCTAAAGCAGCATAACAATCTTTTACATTATCAACTAAAATCCTTAGTGCAAATAAATCATAAATTTGGTCTAATGATTTATTATCTCTTTGCATTTTTCTATAAATGCTATATAAATGCTTTGCCCTACCTGTAATCTCGGCTTTTATTTTTTGTCTTTTTAATTCTTCATTTATTTGTTCAACAATTTGATTAATAAATTGTAATCTTTCTCCTCTTTTTTTATCAATTCCTTCAACAATTTCTCTATATTCATCAGGATTTAGATATTTAAATGATAGGTCCTCTAATTCCCATTTTAATGAGTACATACCTAATCTATTTGCAAGAGGTGCATATAAATCTTGAGTTTCTTTTGATATTGCAAGTTGTCTATCTCTTCTTAAAAATTTAAGAGTTCTCATATTATGTAATCTATCTGCCAATTTAATCAAAATTACTCTAATATCTTTCCCCATTGCTAAAAACATTTTTCTATAGTTTTCAACCTGTTGTTCTTCTGCACTTGTATATTTTAAATTTCCAAGTTTTGTAACTCCATCAACCATTTCAGCAATTTCAGAAGAAAATTCTTTTGCTATATCTTTAATTGTAACCTCTGTATCTTCAGCAACATCATGTAATAATGCTGCACAAATTGTAGCATCATCAAGCTCTAACCCTGCTAAAATGTAAGCAACTTGAACAGGATGAATTATATAAGGTTCACCTGATTTTCTAAGCTGATCTCCATGCTTTTCTTTAGCAAAATCATATGCTCTTCTAATAAGTTTTAAATCACTTTTTTTATTATTTTTTTTCATTTTATCTAAAACATCTTCAATAGTCACATCTTTTACTTCAGACAATATACACACTCCCCTTTTTAATAAGATTTTCTAATATCTTTTAAGTTAATTTGAACACTTTCTCTACCATTAAATCTATTAATTTCAAGATTTCCAAGTACATCAACTTTATCACCTAACAAATAATCATCCACCAAATATCCCATATTAAATCCAATTGCATCTATAACTAAACCTTCATCTTTTAATGTTAATTTTAAATGCTTTCCTTCTGATAATGCTCTAATTGAATTGATTCTTAGATTCTTATACATAAATACTGGCATTTTATTTGCCTCTCCAAAAGGCTCTAATAGACTCAAATCATTTACAACTTTAACATTTATATCTTTTGCACTAACCTCTTCATCAACTTTTATAATTGGAATTAAATCTTTTATATTAGAATTTTCAGCAAAATTTTCAAAGTCATTTTTAAAATTCTCAAAATTCTCTTCATTTACACTAATACCAATTGCCATTGAGTGTCCACCAAATCTATCAATGTACCTATCACATTTTGTTAATGCTTCATGTAAGTCAAAACCAGGAATACTTCTTCCAGAACCTTTTCCTTCTCCGTCTTCTAAACATATTAAAATACTTGGTTTATAATACATTTCAGTTACTTTTGAAGATACAATTCCTATTACACCATGATGCCAGTTTTTATCAGCTAAAACAATACATGGTTTATCTTTTTCTCCATTTTCTATTTTATACAAAACCTCTTCAAAAATTCTTTTTTCAATATCTTGTCTTTGTCTATTATATTCATTTAATTGTTTTGATATATTTACTGCTTCTACAACATTTTCAGTCAAAAATAATTGTAAAGCCTCCTGCTCTTTTCCCATTCTACCACAAGCATTAATTCTTGGTGCAACCCCAAAAGATATTGCAGAAGAATCAATCTTTTTATATCCTATTG
The DNA here is from genome assembly GCA_945917765.1 of uncultured Lachnospiraceae bacterium. Taxonomy (GTDB): domain Bacteria; phylum Bacillota; class Clostridia; order TANB77; family CAG-508; genus CAG-492. Next base: position 62,766 of record CAMEHU010000003.1, read on the forward strand.
AAGCTAACAAAGCTTTTAATCCTATGTTTCTTGTAACTTCAACTAGTTTTAAACCTAGTTTTGTAATTACTCTGTTTTCATCAACCAATGGTACAATATCTGAAATAGTTCCAACACACACAATATCTAAATATTTCAAATATTCCTTTTCATCTAATCCATATACTTTACTAATAGCTTGAGTTAATTTAAAAACTACACCTACACCTGCTAACTGATTAAATGGATATTTATTATCTTTTCTTTTAGCATCAACAACAGCTAAAGCATTTGGTAACTTTTCAGCTGGTTCATGATGGTCTGTTACAATAGTTTCTAGTCCTAAACTATTTGCATAATCTATTTCTTCAATTCCAGAAATTCCACAATCAACTGTAATCATAAGTTGATATTTTTGTTCAACAATTTTATCGATAGCAGATTTATTTAAGCCATACCCTTCATCTAATCTATTTGGAATATAACTATCAACTTCTAATCCTCTATCAGCTAAAAATTTCTTTAGAACAGTAATACTAGTAATTCCATCAACATCATAATCCCCATAAATAATAACTTTTTCTTGATTTTCTATTGCTTTTATAATTCTATTAACAGCTATTTCCATATCTGGCATTAAATATGGATCATGAAAATCATTTCTTGTAGGATTTAAAAACACATCTATTTCTTGTTTTGTTTTTAAGTTTTTATTTGCAATTATTGTTGCTAATAATCTGCTTAATCCAAATTCGTCTTGAATTTGTTTTACTATTTCTTCATCTTTACCATAAAACTCCCATTTTTTATTCATCCTTTTTCTCCTTAAAAATACATATTTTATCATATTGTATAACATTTTTTTGTTTTTTTAAACCCTTTTTTATTAAAAAGTTAATTATCATGTTACAGTTTAATACTTTTTATGAAATAACCCGCCGGAATCATAGAATTATGTAATTCTAATAAAAAAAGAATTGCTCAAAAACAAATCTCAACATAAACCTGTTCAAAAATCTGCCTTTGAGCAATCCATAAAATAAAAAATAAAAATTAATACATTATAATCAAAACCTATAATCTCAAAATATCATTATAAGTTACAAAAATAGACAAAGTAATCAAAATTAGAAATCCTACAGATTGAAGTGCTACCTCAAATTTTTGACTAAAAGGCTTTTTTCTAATTCCTTCAATAATTAATAAAACCACTTTTCCTCCATCAAGTGGTGGAAAAGGCATTAAATTTGTTACTCCTAATGATAATGATATTACAGACATAATATAAATAAAATCTGCGATTCCTGTAGTTTGTGATACAACACTAGAAATTCCGACAGGTCCCATCATTTGATCCATTTTTGCTTTTCCTGTAAAAAGCTGAACAATGCTTTCAAACATTGATTTTATAAAATATCCTACATTATAAAAAGCTTTTTCAAATCCAAGGAAATAAAAAGATAATCCCCAAAATAATATTATTGCAAAAATAATATTTACTATGCCTCCTGCCATTACAATTGCTATTCTTTTTAAAACACTTGCTTCACTAAAAGAGCCTTCTTCAGTAGATTTTTCATCTTCGCCTTCCATACTTACAAATCCACCTAATGGAATTAATCTTAAAGCATATTTAGTAACTTTTCCTTTTTTACTCCATATAGTTGGGCCAAATCCGATTGCAAATTCATTAACTTTTACTTTACAGATTTTTGCCACAAAAAAATGTCCACTTTCATGTATTAATACTAAAAATCCCAATAAAAAAATAATTTTTACTGCATTTATAATTATCAAACCGATACCTCCGCTTCGTAAATTCAATAATATTATTCTAGTAAAAAACTCTAGTATAAAATATTATCCAAACTTCTATTAAAAATTAGAGAAAATACTAATTATTATAAAATTAGTATTTTCAAATAAACATATATTAAATCAACATTAATAAAAAATATGCAAAAGGTGCTATAAATATTACACTATCTATTCTATCTAGCATTCCTCCATGACCAGGGAATAGATTACTATAATCTTTTATATTAACAAATCTTTTTATAGTTGATGCTGAAAAGTCTCCAATTTGACCAATTAAACTTAATACAATTGCAATAGGACAAATAATTAAATAATTAATATCCATGCCACATTGAGTATTTAAGAATATTGTATATAACACAGCACATACTAAAGAACCTGCTGTACCTCCTATACATCCTTCAATTGATTTTTTAGGACTTACCGGACTAATTTTGTGTTTTCCGAATTTTTTTCCAACAAAATATGCAAATACATCAGTTCCCCATGCTGCGAAAATAATGTACCATACTAATAATTTTCCATTTGGTCTTCCCATTAAAATTGGGATAAATAACAAGAAAATTACTATATAACAAATACCAAACAATGTCAACGCAATATCTACAATATTAGTTTTCATATTACTAAATATAACATGTAAAAATAATACTAATACCGTTGTTGGAATTAATATTCCTATTATATTAACTAAATATTGTACAGGAATAATATGTATAAAACAAATCAAAACACATGCCAAATATCCTATCCATTGTATTGGTTTAGCTTTTAATTTAAGGGCATGGTTGTATTCATATAATGCACATAATGCAGTTATTGCAAATATTGAATCTATTACATATTTGTTTCCAAAAACCAAAGCACATGCAACAATTGGAAACCCAATTAGAGCTGTAGCAACACGTTTCATATTCATATTATTTTCCTCCAAACTTTCTATTTCTTTTGTTAAAAACTTTTATAGCTTCCTCTAAATCACTATTACTAAAATCTGGCCAGTATTTATCAGTAAAATAGAATTCAGAATATACTAATTGCCATGGTAAGAAATTGCTTGTACGTAATTCTCCACCTGGTCTTATTAACAAATCTGGATCTGGTTGGTTTTCAGTATATAAATTTTGAGTAATCAAATCTTCATTAATATCATTAACATCTATTTCATTATTTTTAATTTTTTGAGCTATTTTTTTCATAGCATTTGTAATTTCATCTCTTCCACCATAATTAAATGCTATATTAATTGTAAGACCAGTACATTTTTTTGTTCTATCTATTGCTTCATTTATACTTTTTTTCAAACCATCTTCAAGATTATTCAAATTTCCCAATACATTAATTCTAATGTTTTCTTTATTAGCATTTTTAGAGAATTTTTTTAAATAATTTTTTAATAATAACATTAATGCTGAAACTTCGTCTTTACTTCTTTTCCAATTTTCTGTTGAAAATGCATATACAGTTAAATATTTAACACCTATATCATTACAATATTTAGCTATTTCTTCTAAATTTTCAGCTCCAGCCTTATGTCCTTCTTTTGTTTCTATTCCCTTTTCTCTTGCCCATCTTCTATTTCCATCCATGATAATTGCTATATGCTCTGGTATTTTTAATTCATTATCCATAAAAAACTCCTTATTTATTTCTATTTGCTATATATAAAGCCAATTGTTTTAAAAATTCACAATTGTTAAATGAAGATATAATTTCAATTGCTTCATTAGTTATATCTTGTAGCATTTTTTGTGCTTGTTCTAAACCATATTTTGTAGTATATGTACATTTTCCTCTTGCTTTATCATTACCAACAGGTTTTCCAGTTTCTTTGCTATCACCAATTTCAGATAAAATATCATCTTTGATTTGAAATGCCAAACCAATCTTGTCAGCATATAAACTTAGCTTTTCTAAATCATTTTTATCGCAACCAGCTAAAATAGCTCCAATTCTAACACTAGCTCTAATTAAAGCTCCTGTTTTGTTTTCATGAATATATTCTAAATAATCACTTGAAATTTGTTTGCCTTCAAATTCTGTATCAACATATTCACCTGCAATCATTCTATCTATTCCATCTGATAATTCTTTAAGACATATGATTTTATTTTGTTTGTTTTCTTCATCACTATTAATAATATCATTTAAAACAATATTATATGCATAATTTAATAAACCATCACCTGCAAGTATAGCAGTAGCTTCATTAAATTTTTTATGATTTGTTAGTTTTCCTCGTCTATAATCATCATTATCAATTCCAGGTAAATCGTCATGAATTAAAGAAAAAGTGTGAATCATTTCCATTGCTACTCCAAAAGGATAAGCTTTTTCTACATCATTTTTAAATAATTCATATACAGACATTATCAAAACAGGTCTTATTCTTTTTCCACCTGCCATCAAACTATATTCCATAGATTGATTTAAAATTATTTCTGGACAGTCATTTTTTCTGACATATTTTTCTAATTCATTATTTATTATATTTGATTTTTCTATTAATTCTTCTTTAAAATCCATTAACAATTCTCCTTTAGCTTCATATAAAGTTTTTTTATTTTACTAAAGCATATTCTGGAATAAATAGCATATTACACGCTCATTACTTCTTTTTCTTTATTTGCTAAAATATTATCAATTTCTTCAATTTTAGAATCAGTAATTTTTTGAACTTCATCCTCTGCTACTTTTAATTCGTCTTCTGTTATTTCAGAATCTTTTTGTTGTTTTCTAAAGCTATCTATAGCGTCTCTTCTGATTGCTCTTACAGCAACTTTAGCATCTTCTGCTATTTTTTTGATATCTTTTACAATTTCTTTTCTTCTTTCTTCATTTAATTCTGGGAAAGAAAGTCTTATAACTTTTCCATCATTGTTTGGATTTATACCTATATCTGATTTTAAAATTTCTTTTTCAATTTCTTTTAAAATATTTGCATCCCATGGTTGAATAACAATTAATCTAGCTTCTGGAACAGAAATACCAGCTACTTGGCTAATTGGTGTAGGTACCCCATAGTAATCAACTTTTATTTTGTTTAAAATTGCAGGATTTGCACGACCTGCTCTTATTTCTGCTAAATTTTCAGAGTATACACTTATTGTTTTACTCATTTTTTCTTTAATTTCACTATAATCCATCTTATTTTCCTCCTATTTTACTAATGTTCCAACTTTTTCACCTTTAACAGCTTTTACCATATTTCCTTTTTCATTCATAGCAAAAACTATTAATTGAATATTATTATCTTTGCATAAAGATATTGCTGTTGAATCCATTACTTTCAAATCTTTATTTAATATGTCTAAATAAGTAATTTCATCGTATTTTACAGCATTTGGATCAACCTTTGGATCAGCTGAATATACACCATCTATTGTTTTAGCAACTAATATTACTTCTGCATCGATCTCAGCTGCTCTTAATGCAGCACATGTATCTGTTGTAAAGAATGGATTTCCTGTTCCTGCTGCAAAAATAACTATTCTACCTTTTTCAAGATGTTTTGTTGCTTTTCTTTTGATATATGGTTCTGCAATTTCTCTCATTTCAATAGCTGTTTGAACTCTTGTAAACATTCCTTTAGCTTCAAGAGCATCTTGTAAAGCTAAAGCATTTATTGTTGTTGCTAACATTCCCATATAATCTGATGTAGTTTTTTCCATATTATGTCCATATTTACCTCTCCAGAAGTTTCCTCCACCAACTACTATTGCTACTTCAACACCTAAATCTTTTAAATCTTTTATTTGAGATGTTATTTCATCTAATACTTCTGGTGATATTCCTGTTTTGTTCTCACCTGCCAATGCCTCACCACTTAATTTTAGTAAAATTCTCTTATACTTAACTTCAGACATTTTTACACTCTCCTTTTAAAATTATTTACATTTCGTATTCTATCATAAATCTATAAAAAAAGCACCTATTTTTGAAAAATTTCCAAAAATAATGTGCATTTTTGTTCAATATTTACCTTTTTTAAATTAGAAATTATATTTTTTTAATTTAATATAACCTATTCCCATTAAAACTAACACTACTGAACCAACTATAATAAACATAGCATTTTCAAAACTACCAGCTTGTGAATGAGCTGTTGTTGCTGTATTTGCATAGTTCTCAGTTGTTGTTTTTTTGTCTTGATTGTTTGTTGTTGTACCTGTTGTTTCTGTTGTTTTATTTTCTTCAGTTGTTGTTTTTGTAGTTTCTTTATTTTGTTCTTCAGTTGTTGTATTAGTTGTTTCTTCATCTAATACTAAATATCCTTGTGCATCATAAGTTGCTGCATTAACTTTTAAATTAAACATCATTACAATCATTGCAATTAGAGTAATTGCAAATACTTTTTTACTCATTTTTTCCATAGTTTTTTTCTCCTTTTTTCTTTTGATTTTATACTTTAATTTTACATTTAATTATTTTTTTCGTCAATATATTTTTTGTATTTTTTTAAAATTTATTCAAACTTTTCTTTTTTTATTTTTTATAACCATATTATAACATTCTAAGCTAGCAATTAAAGTGTTTTAAATATTTTGCAATCTCATATATATTACTATACATTAAATCTGAATAATACTACATCTCCGTCTTTCATAATATATTCTTTTCCTTCAGAACGAACTAAACCTTTTTCTTTAGCATTATTCATTGAACCTTCTCTTATTAAATCATCATAAGAAACAATTTCAGCTCTTATAAATCCTCTTTCAATATCTGAATGTATTTTACCTGCAGCTTGTGGTGCTTTTGTACCTTTTTTTATTGTCCAAGCTCTTACTTCAGGTTCACCTGCTGTTAAAAATGACATTAATCCTAATAAATCATAACTTGCTTTTATTACTTTATCTAATCCAGACTCTTCTAATCCTAAAGCTTCAAGCATTTCTTGTTTATCTTCATTTTCAAGTGATGCTAATTCCTCTTCAATTTTAATACATAAAGGAATTACTTCAGCACCTTCATTTTTAGCATACTCTTTTACCTTTGCAACATTTTCATCATTGTCAGCATTTTGTAATTGTTCTTCTGAAACATTGGCGATATATAATGTTGGTTTTGCAGTTAGTAAAAATGTGTCTTTAATCATATCTTGTTCTTCTTCAGATAATTCAACAGTTCTAGCACATTTTCCAGCTTCTAAAGCACTTTTAATTTTTTCCAATACATCTATTTCAGCTTGTACTTTTTTATCTGCTTTTAATTTTATCTTTGCTCTGTCTAATCTTTTATCTAAAGTTTCTATATCAGCAAAAATTAGTTCTAAATTTATTGTTTCAATATCCCTTAAAGGATTAATGTTTCCATCAACATGCACAACATTTGGGTTTTCAAAACATCTTACAACTTGTACAATGCTATCAACTTCTCTGATATGTGATAAAAACTTATTTCCTAATCCTTCACCTTTACTAGCTCCTTTAACTAATCCTGCAATATCAACAAATTCTATTACTGCATGTGTTATTTTTTCAGGATTATACATTTTAGCTAATTCGTCTAATCTTTCATCTGGAACTGGAACTACGCCAACATTAGGCTCAATTGTGCAAAATGGATAATTTGCGCATTCTGCACCAGCATTTGTAATTGCATTAAATAATGTACTTTTACCAACATTTGGAAGTCCTACTATACCTATTTTCATAATTAATTAATCTCTCCTTCATTTTGTTCATTGTATTTTGTCCATGGATTATCTGGGTCAGGATCTGTAGGATCCCAACCTTTTAATTCATCACTATAATTTGAAATTTTTTTAATGTTTTTATCATTTATTACTATATTACTATTATCTTCTGCACAAAATTCTACTTGTGTTCCTGAACTACAATTATCATAAATCCATTTAGAATCTTCAACAGTTAATCTAACACACCCTTTAGATGCATTTGTTCCTAATTTGTCAAATTCCCAGTATTCTAAAGTTGATTTATCTTTTTGAGTATATGGGACTGAATGGAATAAAATAGGTCCTGTAATTCTTGTTGCATATTGTCCATAAACTCCACCAACCAATTTAGCCCATTCATATTTATTAGAAATTTCATAAACACCTTCAGTTGGAGTATCTACTCCAGTTGAACAAATCATAGTTTTTACTGGAATAGTATATTCACCATTTTCATCTAAAGTATATATGATAACATTTTGCATTTTATAATTTACTTTTATGTAATATGATGATTCATCACAATCTAAAATCTCTAACTTATAATTATTAGCTGATATTTCATTACTAACATTATTTTCAATTTTTGAGGTTTCTGTAATAATCATATTATCATCATTTTTTGAATTCACAGAAATAATAATCATATTTACAATAATAATTAATATTTCTAAAACAAGCAAACATAATATGTATTCTAAAATATTCTTTTTGTAATTTCTTTTATTTAACTCATTTTTCCTCATATTTTCACCTAACTTTTATGCATACATAAATAACTTATGCATTTTTCATTAATTATTATCCCCCATTTTGATTTGTATCTTCCGTATTTCCATTACCAGCATTTTCTCTTTTATTAATAGTTATTGTTATTATTGTGCCTTTTTTAACTTTTGCTCCTGCTGATATACTTTGTTTTAATACTGTTTTATCTGTTTTATTTTCGTTTGATTCATATTTCACTTCTATAACCAAATCTTTCAAAGCATCTCTATATTCTGTTTCTGTCATTCCAATTACATTTGGTACTACAACTAAGTTAGCTTCTTCTGCAGCCTTTCTTGCTGCTTCTTCTTCTGCAGCTTTTTTTGCCGCTTCTGCTTCCGCTGCCTTTCTTGCCGCCTCTTCTGCGGCTTTTCTTGCTGCTTCTTCTTCTGCCTTCTTTCTTGCAGCTTCTTCTTCCGCAGCCTTTCTTGCTGCCTCTTCCTCAGCAGCTTTTCTTGCTGCATCTTCTTCTGCTTTTTTTCTTGCAGCCTCTTCTGCTTCTCTTTGTTGTCTTTCTATATCTTCTTGATGTCTCCAAGGATTATTTGGATCAGGATCTGTAGGATCCCATAATCTTAAAGGCTCTGGATATCCACTAATTTTCTTAGCACTTGGTTTTCCTAAAGGTCCTGGATTTGATGATGAATAAAACTCAACAGATGTTCCTATAGGGCAATTATCAAAAATCCACTTAGCATCTGCAACTGTTAAACGAATACATCCTAATGACCTAGTTTGTCCTAATCTATCATATTCCCAATATTCAAATTGATTAATATCGCCATTTAAATATGGTACTGAGTGGAATAAAATTTGACCAGTAATTCTTGTACAATATTTACCAGCAGAACCAATTAAAGCTTTCCATGAATATTTAGCTTGCGTTTTATATACTCCGGAACGTGGAGTTGACGCACCAGTTGAGCATACCATTGCTTTTATAGGAACAGTATAATCACCATTTGCATCCTTACTATATACAGTTACTGTATTTGCAGTGTAATTTACTTTAATCCAGTATGGATAACCTTGTGACGCAAGTTTTCGTTTTTCTTCCTCTTTCTTTTTTCTTTCTTCTTCCTTCTTTATACGTTCTTCTTCTCTTTTTTGTTTTTCCTCTTCAGTTAATTCTTCTTTTTTCTCTTCTTCTTTATCTTTTTCTTTATCTTCATCTAAATCTTGTTCATCTTCAAATTCGCCTTCTACGTCTTGTATTTCTTCAAATTTACCTTCTACATCCTGTATTGCAACTCCAAATTCGTCATTATCTAATCCTTCAGTTTTATTTTCAGCTAATGTTTGAGTGGCATTTTTATTGGCATTTTGCTCATAAAAAACGTTATACAATCCAATAGATAAACCAACTAAACAAACAACTGTAGCAATACATATTGCAACAGCTATAGATATCTGTTTGATTTTTTCTTTTTTACTTTCTTCCATATAATTAAATACCCCTTTTCTTTTTATATGTTTTTTCTTATGAATTGTTGGAGCTTACGAACGGGCTTGAACCGTCGACCTCTGCCTTACCAAGGCAGTGCTCTACCTGCTGAGCTACGCAAGCAAATATTAAATGTAAAATTCCTCTACTTTAATTTACAATAATATTAACAAAAAGTCAATATATGAATTACATATATTGACCTTAAATTTATTCTTCAACAATATTTCTTATAGCTTTTTTACGAATTCTTTGAATTGCATTATCAACTGATTTTACTGGTGTGTTTAACTTATCTGCTATTTGCACATATGACTCACCTTTTGCAAATCTATTTAAAACTTTTTTTTCAAAATCACTTAAAGATTTATCAATTGCATTTTCTATAGCTAAATAATATTCTTTTTTAGTTATTGTATCTAAAGGATCTTCAATTGTATTTGAATCAAAGATATCCATAACTGATTCAGTTTCATCATCTTCATATGCAGACATATTTAAAGATAAATATGAATTTAATGGCATATGTTTTTGTCTATTTGATGTTTTTATTGCAGTAATTAATTGTCTTTCAATACACAAATTTGCAAAAGTTTTAAAAGAATTATCTTTATCACAATTAAAGTTTTTAATAGCCTTATATAATCCGAATTAAGCCTTCTTGAACTATATCTTCTCTTTCAGCACCTATAATAAAGTATTTGCTTACTTTTATATTAACAACCTCTTTATATTTATTCATAATATAATCAAGTGCGGATTTGTCTCCTGATTTAATCAGTTTTATAATTTCTTCATCACTTATTTTATTATAATTTTCATTTTCATATTGCCATAACTTAATATCAGACATAAATCTTTTATCCTCCTGAAGCAGTATATTTTAGACACTTTTATTATTATCATTAAAAAAATTATCTGTCAATACAATTTTCGCCATTTTTCAATATTTTTTACATTCAGTTAAAAAAATTATTTTTTATAAAATATTTTTTTACATAGTTTTTATTTTTTCTCTTGTTTTTTATAAAAATATATGTAATAATTATAAAGTGAAATAAAAATAAAGGAGGTTTTTCGATGAAAGCGAAAAAAATTATTTTAGCTATAGTTATTATAATAGCTATATTATCAGTCCTTGGAGGAATCTTTGCATGTTTATGGTTCTTCACAGGAATATTTAATTTTCTAAAACCTGCAAATGATGTTTGGACTAACCAAATGGAAAAAGCATTAAATGTTGAAGGTGCTAAATTTAGCGATTATTCTGATTTCTTAAAAGAATATAAAGAATATGCAGGTAAACCTTACAAACTAAATTTAGATGTTTCAGCAAATTTAAAAATTTCTGAATTAGATTCAGAAACACAAGAACTTATTAACAACAGTAAAATCAAATTAGAATCAGCTACAGATATTGAAAACAACAAAGCTCAAAACAAAATAGGATTATACTCAAAAAATTCAGAAGTATTAACACTTGATATAGTTGCTAATGACGGAAAATTTGGTGTTGGCTGCAAAGATTTATCTGATAAATACCTTGCAGTATCTGCAGATGATTTAGTAGATTACTTAAAGAAAAATGGAAATTACAACAAAGACGAATTAGAAATGATGTCAAAAATGTTTTCAGGTGCATCTGTAGATCCATATGAATTACTTTATATTTCAGATGAAGATTTAAAACACTTTGATGACACATATAGAAACTGCTTAAAAGATTTAATTTCAAAAGATTGTTATTCTACTGAAAAAGACGCTAAAGTTGAAGTTGACGGAAATGAAGTTAAAACAACAGGATATATTTTAACATTAACAGGAAAAGATGCTTATAAATTAGCTGAAGATTTCTCAAAATTAGTAAAAGAAGATTCAGTTATTACTAGAATTATTACAGAAAAAGCTAATTTAATGTTAGACTCAATGGGTCAAGATAAAATAAAAGAAAAAGATGTTGATGAATTAAAAAATAAATTATTTGATGAATTATTAAAAGAATTAAAAGGATTAGAAGATGAAACAGATTCTGCTATTCAAATTGCTATTTATTCAAAAAATAACAAACCAGTAAGAATTGATATTAATGTTGTAGCAGATGATGAAAAAGAATCTTTAATTTCTATTGAATATGCTGACAAGAAAAATATTTACACAATCTATAACAATGGAAAAACATATGCTTCTATAGTTGATGAATATGAGAAAAACTCTAAAGAAGAAAGAGTTGGAAAATTAACTGCTAAAGTTGCAGGTCAATCTGTTGGTACATTGGATTATGAAATCATTTCAAAAGAAAGTGAAAACAAATTAAATTTATCATTAGACATTCCATTAGCTAATGTAAGTGGAAAAATCAATATTGAATCAAAAGGTAATTACAAAAAAGAACCAGTTGATATTTCAGGTTTAATCAGCTTTAACTATAATAGAGAATCTGCTGAAATCAAATTCAATGGAAAAATGGAATATGGAGATGTATCTATCCCAGAATTAACATCTAGTAACTCTATTAATATATTAAAATTATCAGAAAGCGAATTAAACGAAGAAATGAGCAAAATAGCTCAAAAAGCTGCTGAAGTTTTACCAGAAAGATTAAAATTATTAGGTATTGATATTAATTCAAGTGATATCTTAAAAAATACTACATCACCTAGTGTTAGCTCAGAAGTACCAGAATTACCAGAAACACCAAATACAGACATTACACTTCCTACAACACCTACAATTCCAAATGGTACATCTGTAAACACAGACGATATACAAAAAAGTATTGATGAAACTCAAAAAATGATAGATCAATATAAAGGAAATACATCTATAGATACTACACAAATAGAAAAAAACGTTGAAAATGCTCAAAAAATTCTTGAACAAAATAAAAGTTTAATGAATTCAATGCCTCAATATTAGAATTAAGATATTGAAATTTAAAAGAAAGCTTTGAAAATATGTATTTTCAAAGCTTTCTTTTATTCTATTTGTTATTTGAAGTAAATCTCCAAGAATCTTTACACATCTCTTCAATTCCTTTTTTAGCTTCCCAACCTAAATCATTTTTAGCCTTACTTGGGTCTGCATAACATGTAGCAATATCACCTGGTCTTCTTTCAACAATTTTATATTTCACTTCAACACCTGTTGCATCTTCAAAAGCTTTTACAATTTGTAAAACTGAATATCCTGTACCAGTTCCTAAGTTATATGCTTCTACACCTGTAAAACTACGAGCTTTATCTAATGCTTTTAAATGTCCTTGTGCTAAATCAACAACATGAATATAATCTCTAACACCTGTTCCATCTACTGTGTCATAGTCATTACCAAATACTCTTAAATATTCTAATTTTCCACATGCAACTTGATTAATATATGGCATTAAATTATTTGGTATACCATTTGGATTTTCACCAATCAAACCACTTTCATGTGCACCAATTGGGTTAAAATATCTAAGTAGAATAATGCTCCATTCGTTATCTGAAATATAAACATCATTTAAAATTTGTTCTATCATTAATTTTGTACTACCATATGGATTTGTAGTTGATAATGGAAAATCTTCTTTAATTGGAACTGTTTTAGGATTTCCATAAACTGTTGCTGATGAACTAAATACTATTTTTTTACAATTATATTTTTTCATTACATCTAATAAAATTAATGTACCTGTTATATTGTTATGATAATACTCTATAGGTTTTGCAACAGATTCTCCTACTGCTTTTAATCCAGCAAAATGTATAACAGAATCTATATCTGGATTTTCTTCAAAAACTTTTTCTAAATTTTCTCTATCTAATAAATCAACTTCATAAAACTTAAAATCTTTTTTTGCAATTTCTTTAATTTTATCAAGCATTTCAGGTTTACTATTACTGAAATTATCTACAATAACTATTTCCTCTCCTCTATTTAATAATTCAACTACTGTGTGGCTTCCAATATAACCTGCCCCACCTGTTACTAATACTGACATATTTTTTCCTCCTTCAAATCAAAAATCAATTATTTTTTATTTTATATTAGCCAACATACTGAAGTAATTTGTTAAAATTTCAAATTTCCCAGTTCTTATTGGATAATTATTAACAATATAATTCAGAATAAACTGTATAAGCTTTAACCGTTTTTCTAACATACAAATTTGTCTCTCTGTATGGAATATTTTCAATATTTGATGCATCTGAACTAATAACTCCTCTACTAATCCAACCATCTACATTTCCGATTCCAGCATTATATGCTGCTATTGCTAAATAATAATTTTCGTCATATTTTGATAATAATTTATCAAAATATTTAGTACCTAACATAATATTAATTTCTGGATTATACAACATTTCAGCTTTAAAATCTTGAATATCCAATTCTTTTGCTATATCAGAAGCTGTAGTATCCATTAATTGCATTAACCCTTTAGCTCCACTTCCTGATGTTGCATTTTCATTAAAATTACTTTCTACCTTTATTATTGCATAAATCCACATAGGATCAATTTCGTTTATTTCTGCATATTTATTAACATATTCAGAATACTCTTGCTTATAAATTTGCTTTTTTATAACAGTATATATATTTAAAGTCTTAAATAACAGTATTACAACTAAAACGAGAGCAATAGATACCATTAATTTAATAACAAATTTACCTTTCATAAAATCTCTCCTTATAATAATCTTTTGCTTAAATCATCTATTAATGTTTACTTATTTTGCTTCATACCAATTTAATGCTTCTGAAGTTTCAACCTTTAACGGCACAATCATTGAAATTGCTTGTTCCATATTTTCTTTTAATAATTTAGCAACCTCATCTTTTTGTTCTATTTTACATTCAATTATCAATTCATCATGTACTTGTAAAACTAAATCTGCATCATAGTTTTCAGATTTTAATTTATTAAATACATTAATCATTGCAATTTTCATAATATCTGCAGCTGTCCCTTGAATTGGTGTGTTCATTGCTGCTCTGGCACCAAACTGTCTAACCATATAGTTATTTGATGATAATTCTGGTATATATCTTCTTCTATGGAATAAGGTTTCAACAAAGCCATCATTTTTTGCTTGTTCAACAATATCATCCATAAATTTCTTTATTCCACTATATTTTTCAAGATATTGTTCTATATAATTTTTAGCTTCTTTTCTACTAATTCCAAGCTGTTCTGATAATCCAAAATCACTTATTCCATAAACAATTCCAAAATTAACAGCCTTAGCTGATGAACGTTGTTCTTTTGTAACTTCTTCAATTGGTATTCCTAAAACCTTTGAAGCTGCTTGTTTGTGAACATCTTCATCATTTAAAAATGCATGTACCATATTTTCATCATTTGAAATATGTGCTAAAACTCTTAGTTCCACTTGCGAATAATCAGCATCAATATAAATATATCCTTCTTTTGGTTTAAACACTTTTCTTAATGTTTTTCCAAGCTCTATTCTTGTAGGAATATTTTGAAGATTTGGTTCTGTTGAACTAATTCTTCCTGTTGCAGTTATTGTTTGATGGAAAAATGAATGTATTCTATTATCCTTTTCATTAATATATGGTAATAATCCTTCAACATAAGTAGAATTTAGCTTTGTAAGACTTCTATATTCTAATATTTTTTCTATTATTGGATGATGTTTTTTTAGTTTTTCTAATATATCAACATCTGTTGAATATCCTGTCTTTGTCTTTTTCACAACAGGTAAATTTAGTTTCTCAAAAAGAATTTTCCCTAATTGTTGTGTTGAATTAATATTAAAATTTTCACCTGCTAATTCATGAATCTCATTTGTAAGGATTTCTAAATCTTGTTTTAATCTATTTCCTATTTCAATTAACTCGTTTTTATCAACATACATTCCATTTACTTGCATTTGTGCTAAAACTTCAACAAGAGGCATTTCAATATTTTTAAATAATTCTATACTATTATATTCTTCTAGTTTTTTTAATGTTGGTTCTTGCAATTTTCCAATACAATATGCAAATAGTGCATTTTTATATTTGTCATTATCAATTTCGTCTTGCTCTACATTTGCATTTTCATTTAATCCAACTTGAGCAATTGAATCAAATAAATTAATTTGACTTCCTTCATCTTTTTTTACATCTTTTTCTTCGTTATTATCGTTTTTTTCATAATTTTCAATCAACTCAAATATATCAATATTCAAATATTCAGAAGCTAAATTTTGCATAGTTGGCTTTACTGTAGGATTCAAATCATATCCTGCAATTTCCGCATCAAATGTTATATTAGATAAATGAACATTATTTTCCATTAACATTACATAATCCTCGTTCATCGAAAAGCTCCATTTTTCAATTGACTTGTCCTCTATTACTTCCTTAAATTGATTTATAAAATTAGCTATATCTTTTATTTTTATATAATAAACTTCATTTGTTTCAGGATTAAAGATATTTATTGATTTTATTTTTTTCTTAATAATGTTTATACTTTGTTTATCATCATTTTTTCCAAAATAATATATCATTCTTTTTTGAGATTTTATTATATCTAAAACTTTCGTAATGTCAATGGTTTTTATTCCATCCACATTATTATCTAAATTCTTATTATCAACTTTGTTTTCCAAAACATCAATAATTTCAAATAATTTTTTTACCTCTTTCTTTTCTTGATAATTTCCTAGATTAAATCTATCAATAAATCTATTAAACTTCAATTCCTTAAAAATATCTAAAACTAATTCATTATTCCATTCTTTAACTTTTAAATCTTCAATTTTTTCATCAATTGGAACCTCAACATTAATGGTTCCTAAAAATCTTGAAAGTTCAGCTAAATCCTTATTTTCAGTTATTTTCTCCTTCATTTTACCTTTTACAGATGTAGCCGTTCCCTCTTCCAAACATTTATAAAGATTCTCAATTGTTTTATATTCTTTAATAAGATTTAAAGCTGTTTTCTCTCCAACACCTGGAACCCCAGGGATATTATCAGATGTATCACCCATCAACCCCTTAACCTCAATTAATTGCTTAGGTTCTACACCATATGTTTCTAAAACTTTATTTCTATCAAAATCCTCTTCCTCAGTTTTGCCTGCTTTAGTTCTTGGAATTCTAATTGTAACTTTATCTGTTGCTAATTGGAAAGTATCTCTATCTCCAGAAAGTATAGTAACATCAACCTTTTCAGCTTCACCAACTTTTGCCAAAGTTCCTAAAACATCATCAGCTTCATAACCTTCTTTTTCTATAATTGTAATATTCATAGCTCTTAAAACATCTTTTATAATTGGCATTTGTACTGCTAACTCGTCAGGCATTCCATGTCTATTTGCTTTATAACCTTCATACAATTTATGTCTTGCTGTTGGTGCTTTTAAATCAAAAGCTACAGCCATATATTCAGGTTTTAAGTCATCAATAACCTTAAAAATAATTGCTAAAAATCCATAAACAGCATTTGTGTAAGTTCCATCTTTTGTCATAAGCATTTTACTACCCATGATACCGTAGAATGCTCTGTTCATTATGCTGTTACCATCTACTACTAATAATCTTGACATTTGTAATATTGCTCCTTTTTTTGCCATTTGATACTTGTAATTTTGAGTATGCTTGGCATTTTTTTAGATAATATCATATGTTTGATAGATTTGCAACAGTGAAAAAACAATATTTGTGTCGAATTAGTGGTATTTTTTATAAAAAAAGAATTGCAATACAAAATCTCTATCTTGTATTACAATCCAATTTTCATTATGCTATCATACTTACTTCTTTTCTTCAACACTAATCTCTTGCTTATCTTCATCCTTTTGGCTTGTTTTAATAGAATCTATAATTGAAATAAACTTAATACTCTCTCTTTTCTCATCACTTGCAAATGTTACATATTCATCAGAAAGTTCTTTTAATTTTTTACCTCTTGAAACTAATCCTGCTAAATCACCTTTTACGAAATTTGCAATTTTACTAATTCCCTCACTATTAAATTTATGCATTCCATCTGCAAGTTCTAGTGAACCATTTTCTAATTTAACACTGCCATCAGTAAGACTTGATGTTCCTGTACTTAATTGTTTTGCTCCATCAAATAATGCCTTACTTCCATCAGATAATTTATTAGCACCATCTACAACACTTACCGTTCCATGTGCTAATTGTTTTGCTCCATCATTTACGCTATTGGCTCCTATAGATAATTTACTTGTTCCTTGAGCAAGCTCTTCTGAACCATTTGCTAATTTACCAACTCCTGTTGTAAGCTTTCCTGCTCCTTCTGCAAGACTATTTGCACCATTGTTTAATTCATTTGCACCGGCTGATAATCTCTCTGTTCCTTGTGATAATTCACCAGCACCTTTAGTAAGTTTTTCAACACCAGCTGTTAACTCTGTTGCTTGTGTTGGTAGATTTTTTGTACCTTCATTTAATGAATTTAATCCTTTAGAAACTGTATCAATTCCTGTTGCTAATTCTCCAATTTTTGAAGTCATTCCAAGTAATTGCTTTTCAGATTGTAATGCTTGAATATTTTGTTGTAATAAAGCTTTAACATTTTCATCTGTTGTTGGAGAATTCATAATAGCTATATTTGTATCAATTAATGTTTGTAAGTTTTCTGATTGACTTACATATCCTTCAAGTCCTGTTTGCATATTTTTTACATTCGCATTAATTTCATTCATTCCATCATTTAAGCTAGAAACAGAATTACTAATTGTATTCATTCCATTAGCTAAAACACCTGTATTTGCTTGTAAAGTTTCCAAACCTTGTTTTAAAGCACCAGCCCCCTCATTTACACTTACTGCACCTGTTGCAACTTGACTAGATCCATCTTGTAAACTTACAATTCCGTTTCCTGCTGATTGTAAACCAGCTTGCAATTCTTTAATTCCATTATTTAACGCATTTGCTCCATTATTTACACTTACTGCACCATTGCTTAATTCAGCTGTTCCAGTAGATAAACTATTAGCCCCAGCATTTAACTGATTTGCACCATCTTTAAGTGAATTAATCCCATTATCTAGACTTTCAGCACCATTACTTAATTTTATAGCACCATCATTTAAAGATACGCTTCCTGTTTTTAATTCAGAAATACCATTTTTTAATTGATTAACACCATCTTCTAACTGATTTGCAGAACTTTGTAAAATATCAACTTTACTAAATATATTATCAAGTTTGTTCCAATTAATATCTTCATCAATTAATTTAGGTGTGCCATAAGACATAATACTTTTCATTTCAAAATTCTTTGAATCCATTGTAATCTCAATACTATTTGGAATATTAATTCCAGCCAATTCACCACTTAAATTCAAACTTTCCTCTAACCCTGGTAACACAACTCCAACAACAATAGCTTTACCACCATTTTCAATAACTTTACCATTTTTAACTTCTATATTTTTATTATTTACGCTATCAATCATAGTGCCAACAACCATTACAAAAGGTGTATACATTGTTTGATAGCTTCCGTTTACATATACGTCTTTAGCGGATTTATTAATATATTCTAGTTTTATAGTAACTTTACCGCTTTTCCCCGCTAATTCCTTGCTAGAAATCTCTTTTCCATCTAAAGTATATGTAATCCTTGTTTCAACTGGTAATTCTTTTTCAACCTTTTCTTGTTTTACATCATCATTATCTTTTGTAGTTACAATTGTTTGATAACTTTCTCCATCAGATTTTAATTTAGAATATACACTTTCTGTACTTGCAAATGCATATAGTGGCAATGTATATAAAGTTACCATTCCAACAGTAATTCCTGCTATAGTTTTCTTAATACAATTATTCATTTTTTTACCTCCTAATTCCGAAACATTCCGGGACGGTCTTGTTTTATTTCGTTTTTGAAACATTTTTTCTACGTCCCAAGATGTTTCATTTACATTTTTTCATTCCGATAGTTGTTTTACAAATCAACTTATCAAACAACATTAAAAACGCTGGCAACACAAGTACAACTGTAAACATACTAACAATTGCCCCTCTAGCCATCAAACTACACAACGAACTAATCATCTCAATTTTAGAATACACTCCCACACCAAAAGTTGCAGCAAAGAAACACAATCCACTTACAAAAATTGAGCTAATAGATGTTGATAGAGAATAATAAACCGCTTCTTTTTTACCCATACCTTCTTTACGTTTTCCAGTATATTTAGTAGTAATCAGTATAGCATAATCTATTGTCGCACCTAGCTGAATTGTTCCTATAACAATTGATGAAACAAAAGGCAAAACAGTTTTTGTATAATACGGAATTCCCATATTTATAAAAATCGCAAATTCGATAACAGAAATCAATATTACTGGTAATGAAACAGATTTCAAAACAAAGAACATTAATATAAATATTACAACAATTGAAACTATATTAACACTTTTAAAATCATGATCAGATACTGTAACTAAATCATTCATCAATGGACCTTCACCAGCTAAAATTGCATTTTTATCATATTTTGCAATAATATCATTTATCGTAGCTATTTGATTATTTATTTCAGGTGTAGCCATTTCATATAAAGAATTTATAACTATTATTTTGTATTTATTATTTCGAGCTTTAGCTGTAACCTCCTCTGGAATTATTTCTTCAGGAACTCCTGCTGCTTCTAACTTAGACATTCCCAAAACCCAATCAATTCCATCAACCTTCTCAATTTCATCTATCATTTTATTAATTTCTTCATTACTTATATTGCTATCTACTAAGAGTAATTCAGGTGATACAATTTTAAATTTGTCTTTAACCTCTGTATTAGCTGAAACACTTGGTAAATCTTTTGGAAGTGATGCATCTAATTTATAATATACTTCTGTGTTTTTATATCCATAAAATGCAAATGGTAAAATTATTAAAAATAATAATATAAAAACTATATGATATTTTATTATAAAATTAGATAATCCTGTAAATTTAGGCATTAGTTCTTTATGCTTTGTTTTTTCTATTAGATTATTACATGCTAAAATTAGAGATGGTAAAACTGTAACAACACATATTAAACCAAATACAATTCCTTTAGCCATTACAATTCCTATATCTTTTCCTAAAGTTAAATCCATACTACATAAAGCAATAAATCCTGCAAATGTAGTTAGAGAACTTCCAAGTACTGACACTAATGTTTTACCAATTGCTGTTGCCATGGCTTGATTTGCATTTTTAGCTGTTTTCTTTTCAGCAATAAAACTATGATATAAGAAAATTGCAAAATCCATTGTTACACCTAATTGTAAAACAGCACTTATGGCTTTTGTAATATATGAAATCTCTCCTAAGAAAATATTTGAGCCCATATTGTATAAAATTGCAAAACCTATATTTAATAGCAATAAAACCGGTGCCACAAATGAATCTAATGCTAAAGCTAAAATTAACAAACATAAGCAAACAGCTATAACAACATAAACTGTAATTTCAGATTCAGATAAAAGTCTTGTATCTAATAATGTTGCAGACATACCACTTATCATACATCTCTCATCTGTTATTTCTCTTAATTTTTGAATTGATTCCATTGTTTCATCTGATGAAATTGCATCTTTAAATGTTACTAATAAAATTGTTTCTCCATCTTTATACACTCTTCCAGATACATCTTCAGGAAGCATTTCTAATGGAAATTCCTCACCTGTTAAATCTGCAATACTTGCACACATTTGCACATTATCAATTTCATTCTTAATTTTTTCCTCTAATTTTAAAATATCTTTTGCAGGCATATTTTTTAGAACAACAACAGAATATGCCCCCATATCATAATCCTCTGTTAAAACATTTTGCCCTTGGATTGTTTTTATATCACCTGGCAAATATGTTAAAATATCGTAGTTAACTCTTGTAGCTTTATAACCTATTACTGCTGGTATTAATAATAAGATTGATATAATTAATATCAGTTTTCTATATTTAACCACAAACTCTCCAAACTTTTGCATTTTGATAACTCCTTTCTTTCTATGGGAAATACGGACAGTTTCATTTTCCCATTTTTACTTTAAATATAATATTGACCATTGGTCATTTTTAACTTGTAATATATTATATGCCTATTTTGACCAATAGTCAATAGTTTTTATGAATTTTCTTGACTTTTGGTCAATTTCGTGTGATAATTTAATTAAGGACGATTTTTTTAAATCGGGGACGGAGAAAATTTTAAATTTTTAAAACTAGGGACAGATATTGTTTTATACAATCATTTTTATTCCAGTTTTAATTTGAATATCTGTCCCTAGTTTTAAAAATTTAAAATTTTCTCCGTCCCCGATTTAAAAAGGAGATGAACCAAATGAAAAAAGAAAAAGATGCAGAAAAAGAAACTCGTTTATTAAATAGTGGATTTAAACTATTCACTCACAAAGGATTCAAAGAAACATCAATACAAGAAATAGTAGATGACGCAAACGTTGCAAAAGGAACTTTTTACACATATTTTAAAGATAAATTTGAACTTCGTAATGTTCTTATTGCAAGAAAATCAAATAAACTTTTCAATGATGCAATAAAAGCATTGCAAAAAACAGATATAACTAAATTAGATGACCAGGTAATCTTTATTGTAGATTATATTATTGACGTATTAGACAAAAACCAAATTCTATTACAATTTATTGCCAAAAACTTATCTTGGGGAATTTATACTAAAACAATTAACGAATTATATCAAAATACTGAAGCCGAAGAAAGCAGTATTTATCAACTTTTTGTAGCTGGTATTAAAGAACAACATATTAAGATAGAAAATCCGGAAGTTACTTTATATATGATTATCGAATTAGTAAGTTCTACATGTTTTAATTCTATTTTATATAAAGAGCCTTTGCCTATTCAAGAATTTAAGCCTTATTTATATAAAGAAATTAGAAATTTGATTAATCCATAATACAAAAAAGACAAATGTTTTTTATAATACATTTGTCTTTTTTATACGTAAAGTAGTTTGAATAACCAAACTACTTTTTATAAATTTGTGCCATTTTGCCCCGTCCCCATTGGTTTCCCATTGGTTTATTCATAAATTTTTCCTTTTGAATCTAATTGCAATTCATATCCATATTCAAAAATGTATGCAATACTATAAAATACTAAAATTGATATAAATCCAAATCCTAAATCGAAATCTTGCTCTATTATAATAGAACTAATTGCATTCCCAATTGCTGATAATATTGTAATAGCAATCATAAAATATGACATAGTTTTGATATGATGAACATTCTCTAATGTAAATGGGGTATCACCTTCATTTATATTCTTAAATAATTGTGATAAATGATTTAATGCTACACTTAGTAAAAACAATCCTGTTATTAAGAATATCATAGATGCAATCATAACTACTATAATTTTTTCTTTAGAATTATTATTTAAAACTTTTGAAACTTTATCAAAGTTATCTGCATCTAATTTTATTAAATGAATTTTTGATTCTCCTCTTACTTCTAAATTACCATCAACTTTCTTATATTCTATAACTTGATTTCCTAATTTTGTACTAAATTCATTCTCACTTTTTACAGTTGTTGAATTTATAAATATTGCTAATAATACAGTTCCTACTATTAAACATATTGCACCAATTCTTGCAAAAACACTTCCAATTTTAGATATAATATTAATTATTTTACTAATAACCTTTAACCTTTTTTGCTTTTCCTTTTCTAATTTTACTACTTTCATTTTTACTTCTTCATCTAATGAATCAATATCTTGGATATAATCATGAATCAAATCATTGATTTTGCAGTGAAAGATTTTACATATTTTTAATATGTTATCCATTTCTGGATACGTTTCGCCATTTTCCCATTTTGAAACACTCTGTCTTGATACACCTACCTTCTCTGCTAAATTTTCTTGACTCATTTTTGCATTTTTTCTTAAAAAGCATAAATTTTCTCCAAATTTCATTAGACTAATTCCTCCTTCAGTTATTAGTTTAGTATTTTTCTGTTTGTTTTTCTATCAATTTATGGTTGCATTTGTAAAATTTGCAAATTGCAACTGCAAATTTACAATTTTCAAATTTGCCTTATTTTTCAAGTGTTGCAACCATAAGTTTACATCTATTTTCGTAATAATCATATCATACTTTGTTAAAAGTTTGCAACCAATTTTTTAGTCCATAGGAAACCAATGAGGACGGAGCAATTTGATACAACTAAAAA
This sequence comes from uncultured Lachnospiraceae bacterium, assembly GCA_945917765.1. Classification (GTDB taxonomy): domain Bacteria; phylum Bacillota; class Clostridia; order TANB77; family CAG-508; genus CAG-492. The sequence goes on from CAMEHU010000003.1 coordinate 86,642, forward strand.
CTCCGTCCCCTAAATTAAATTTTTAATCAGTCATTTCAAAATCATTTATTGAATAACCTAACTCTTTCAACTTTGCATAAACAGAACTAATAGAAATCCCAAATAAAGTGTTAAAATCTCCAATAATTTTATCTACAAAAAGTTCTGCTTTACCAGGGAATCTATAACCACATCCATTTAATACATCTTTTTCATTTTCAACATACCATTTAATTTCTTCATCATCAACTCTTCTTATTTGAACTTCTGCTACATCCGAAAAAGTTATTTCTTTATTTTGATATAAATCTTTAATTGTCATCCCTGTTGTTAAGTAAGTTGTTTTTCCACTCATTTCCTTAATATTTTGAAAAGCCTCTTCCTTACTTTTTGGCTTTTCAAAAATCTTACCATCCATATATACGATTGAATCAGCTGAAATAATTAATGCAGGTCCATCAATTTGAGAAGCTACAGAATTTGCCTTATCTCTTGATAAATCCTCAACATACTCACGAGGGTCTGTCGCATCACTATGTTCTTCAACCATACTTTTGACAACTTCATATTTCCATCCTATATTTTTTAAGATGTTTTGTCTATTTTTTGAGCCTGATGCTAATATTAATCTCATTCAAAATTCCTCCCTACTAATTATTTTGAGAATCCTACATTCCATCCTGACCTTATAACATGCAATATATTTGTACTCTTGTATATATCATATATATCATAAATAAGTGAATATTACAAGTTACACATTTAAAAAATAAACTCCTATTGTAAGATATGTTGCAAATAACACCCACAACAAATATGGAATTTGAAGTAATCCTGCTATTTTATCTTTTCTATAAAATCTAGCAATCATAATAACAACAAAAACAGCTAACAATATTATCCAAAATATAGCAAAAAATCTCCATTTAAATACAAAGAAAATAAACGACCATAGATAATTAACAATTAGTTGCCCATAATAGATTAAATCTACATCTTTATCTGTTTGTTCCTTGCTTTTTAATATACCATATGATACTCCCATTAAAACATATAAAATAGTCCATACTATAGGAAACAATGCACTTGGTGGGGATAATGGTGGTTGTTTCAGTGCATTGTAATCTATTGATTGTGATGTAATTATTCCAACAATTGCACCTCCAAGTACTGGTAGTACAATTGATCTTATGTATATGCCTAATTTATTCATAAAACTCACCTCAGTTAATTTTATGAATAAATTATTGCAATTATGAAACTAATAAAATATGCGTCCCTTATTTTAAATTTTTAAAATTTTCTCCGTTCCCAATTAAAAAACCAGTCACTTCATAAAGCAACTGGCATTTCAAATTATCTATTTAATCCTTTTCTACCTGCATAAATAGCAACATCATCTAATCCTGCTTCAATATTTAATAATCTGTTGTATTTAGCAACTCTATCTGTTCTACATGGAGCACCTGTTTTGATTTGACCTGCGTTTGTAGCAACAGCAACATCAGCAAGTGTTGTATCTTCTGTTTCACCACTTCTATGAGAAACAACAGCTGTCATTCCATTT